>DZBP01000019.1 GCA_022729915.1 Draconibacterium orientale
TTATGTTAAATTTAAATTAAATTACATTTTTACGTACTAAAATATTTTTTTGAATCAAAAACAATCTCTATTTTTGATACGTTAAATCATTTTGAATTTTATTTCTATTTTTTTAATATCTAACAATAATGAATCATTTTTTTCACTTTTTTACTTTGCTGGTCCTCTTCGTTTGCTATTTAGTAAAGGAATGATACTGCATATCTGAAAGTGTAAAGCTGAAAAAGCACCATTCCTTGCAACGGAATGGTGCTTTTTTGGTTATTAAAAGTATATTTTTTTATCAATAAAAATAAATTTAATGGAATTAACTCAATAAAATATTTTCAAATTTTCAAATTTTCAAATTTTCAAATTTTCAAATTTTCAAATTTTCAAATTTTTAATTATATGAATTATTAACTACTAACTATTTATATTCAAAACAAATAAATAAAATTATGGCAGAAATATCATTACAAAATATTAGAGGCGCTGAAGCTATTTTTAGAGTTTTAATAGCCGAAGGTGTCGATACAGTTTTTGGTTATCCGGGTGGAGCTAATTTGCCCATTTACGATGCTTGGTATCACTACAAAAAAGAAATAAAACATATTTTGGTAAGGCATGAGCAAGGTGCTGTTCATGCTGCGCAAGGTTATGCGCGTGCCACACAAAAAACAGGAGTTTGCATGGTTACTTCTGGACCCGGAGCTACCAATCTTATCACTGGAATAGCTGATGCTATGATAGATAGCACTCCTATCGTTTGTATAACCGGTCAAGTTGATTCGCCTTATTTGGGCTTCGATGCGTTTCAAGAAACTGATGTGGTGGGTATTTCAATGCCAATTACAAAATGGAATTATCAAGTAACCAAAGCTTCCGAAATTGCTGAAACTTTTGCAAAAGCTTTTTATATTGCCAACTCTGGTCGTCCGGGTCCTGTTTTGATTGATATTACTAAAGACGCTCAAAACGAATTACTTACAGCTTTTGAATACAGCAAATGCGAACGAATTCGTAGTTATCATCCTTATCCTAAGCCAGATATGGAAGCCATTGAAGAAGCGGTGCATCTTATCGATAGTTCTAAAAAACCGCTTTTGATTGTGGGACAAGGCGTTTTAATTTCTGGTGCTCAACAAGAAATCTTGCAACTTGCCGAAAAAGCGGATATTCCGGTAGCTTGGACATTGATGGGAGTATCAGCCTTTGAATCAGAGCATTACCTAGCACAAGGAATGGTGGGTTTGCACGGAAATTATGCTCCTAACATGATGACCAACGAGTGCGACGTACTTATTGCGGTAGGAATGCGTTTCGACGACCGAGTTACAAGTGCCTTGAGTAAATACGCAAAACAAGCGAAAGTGATTCATATTGAGATAGATATTTCAGAAATTAATAAAAATGTGATGGCTGCCGTAGCCATAAATTCTGATGCAAAAGTGGCTTTGAGGGTTATAAACAAACGAATTAGAGCAAATTCACATGCAAAATGGTTAGAAATAGCTAAAGAATACCATGCCATTGAGCAAGAAAAAATTCACAAACCTAATTTAGAACGTACTGAAGGTCAATTGAGTATGCCAGAAGTAGTGCGTGCTGTTTCGCAAGCTACTCAAGGTAAGGCAATTACTGTGAGTGATGTAGGTCAGCATCAAATGGCATCGGCACGCTATTACGATTATGCCGACACCAACAGCCAAGTAACTTCCGGCGGTTTGGGCACAATGGGTTTTGCATTGCCGGCTGCAATGGGAGCAAAATGGGCGGCTAAAAATCGACAAGTTGTCGCATTTATTGGCGATGGCGGTTTTCAAATGACCATGCAAGAATTAGGGACCATCAGACATTATAAAATTCCGGTTAAAATTGTGGTTTTGAACAATAATTTTTTGGGTATGATTCGTCAATTGCATGATATGTACTACAATAGCCGCGATTTTTTTGGCGAACTTGATAATCCTGATTTTCAACAAATTGCTGCTGCATACAATTTGCCATCTCGAAAAGTTGAAAAACGAGAAGACTTGAAAAGTGCAGTAGATGAAATGATTGCACACGATGGTCCCTACTTTTTAGAAGTTGTAGTAGAAAAAATAAACCATGTTTTTCCAATGGTTCCTGCCGGAAAAGCGGTTTCTGAAATGATTTTAGAAGAAATTTAATCGTTGAGTTTTGATTTTAAGTAGAAAACAAAATTTAATTGCATATTTTTTCAAAGTATTTAAAATAAGCTCGTTAACTTATAGAGAAAAACAAATTTTATAATAAAATAATATGAAACGAAAATTCACATTACTCATATATTCCGAAAACCATATTGGTTTATTAAATCGTATTTCGATTATTTTTACTCGTCGAAAAGTAAATATTGAGAGTTTAACTACCTCACCTTCAAGGCATCAAGGCATACATACCTTTGTAATTGTAATTGAAGAAACTCGCGATAAAGTGGAAAAAATTCAGAAGCAAATTGAAAAACAAGTGGAAGTTTTGAAGGTATTTCTTTACGACGAAGACATGATTTTGAGCCAAGAAGTTGCTCTTTATAAGGTTTCTACCAAAGCTTTGGCGCAAAATAACACCGTTGAAGAGCTTGTAAGAAACAGCAACAGCCGAATTTTAGCCATTGAGCCGGAGTATATTGTGATTGAAAAAACCGGAAGGCAAACAGAAACGCAAGAATTTCTCGAAAAACTTGCACCTTTTGATGTGCACGAATTTATACGCTCAGGGCGAGTTATTGTAACAAAACCCATGAAACGCTTGCACGACCATTTGAAAGATTTAGAAGATATAGGAGCTCACAAACTTGAATTTGTAGATTGATTATTTTTAAAAGAAAACCCGTATTTGTTTAAAAAAGCGGGTTTTCTTTTTCTTTATAAAAAATTATAATTCTATTGTATCAAATGAATTATTAAACAAATCAACTACCAATATTTTGTTTATCAGCATTTTATCAATTCTTCCGGTGATGTATTTCGTGGCTTCATTTACTTGAAGCGATGCTAAAGTAGTAACGATTGACGGAAAAACTTCTTTGATTGTAATTTCTTTTGGGTCGCTTTCCATTCCAAATGTTTGCGCATAATTAAGTGTTTTTCCTGGTACAAAAGCCGTTATTTGCCCAATATACCTAAAAACGCCCGCATGAATTATTGGCACACCTTTATCAAAAAAAACTTTATCTAATACCAATCTACTTTTAAAATTATCGAGGCAATCAATCACTAAATCTACCTTTGGAACGTTTGTATTTTCATCGAGTTTTTCGTTGTAGCTAAAAATAGCAATATCTGGATTTATTTCCTTCAATTTTTGATTCGCAATTTCAACCTTAGGTTTTCCAATGTCTTTGGGATTGTACAAAATTTGCCTATTCAAATCGGGTAAATCTAAAATAGCATAATCCCAATGGTGAATTTCACCAAAGCCAATTCGTGCAAGTAATTGTAAAACAGTGCTTCCAAGACCTCCGCTTCCAACCACAGCTATTTTTGAAATTTTAATTTTATGAAAATCAATTTTTCCGATTAATTCAGAATGTCGGTTATAACGATCCATTTTTATAGAATATGTTTAATTTTTGAATCCAAGATACGGAGAAAAAATGAATTTTCAAAATCTAAAAATCTTTTTTTTGATTTTTAGACTTTGAATTCAAATTTTAAAAGTAAAACTATAAATCAATAGTAGAAATTTCTCCTTTCGACCATTTTACTATGTCTTCGTGTAACGGATTTGTTTTGGGATTAGCTTTTCCACAAAGTTTTCCGGTTTCGTCAATAAAAAATTTCTGAAAATTCCATTTTACTTCGTAATCAGAAACACCATTTAATTCTTTATTACAGAGCCACTTATAAATGGGGTCGATGTTTTCGTCTTTAACCGAAATCTTCGACATCATTTGAAAAGTTACATTGTAAGTTTTGGTACAAAAATCTAAAATTTCGGCATCGCTTCCGGGCTCTTGGCTAAGGAAATTATTAGCTGGAAATCCAATTATTATAAATTTATCGTTGCCATATTTTTCGTTAAGTTCTTGCAATTCTTTGTATTGCTTAGTAAAACCGCATTTTGATGCAACATTTACAAGCATCACTTTTTTTCCTTTCAAATCGCTAAATTTGAAATCTTTGCCATCAATTGTTTTGGCTGTTAAATCATAAAAACTTTGTGCATTTGCGTTGATGCTTAAAATGCTGATAATTAATGCTATGAAGAATGTATTTTTCATAAGTTATGTTTTTTTTGTTAAAAATCGTATAGTAATGCAATATAAAATATTCATATCTTTTACTCTTTTTTAAGAATAAACAAATAATAGAATATTCCTTTCTTATATTAAAATTGTTGGCAAGTTACATTATTTTAATTAAAATAAAAAAAGTTTTACAAAAAAGAGAGTAAAATTTTTTGCCGAAAAATAAAAATAAATTGCATCGTTAATTTTTATAAGTATTTGATAATTATTTAGTAACAAAATGTGTGAGCAAATATAATTGTGTGTTTTATTTTAAAACTGCCAAGTTGTAACAGGTACGACAGAGTGGTTCGTAAATGTCTTTTTCGCCCAATTCTACTAAATTTTCTGACGAGCTCGTTCTGTGTGAGTGATGTGCTAAATTTCCACATTTCATACAAATAGCATGTACTTTTGTAACATATTCAGCCACAGCCAATAAAGATGGAATTGGTCCAAAAGGTTTGCCTTGAAAATCCATATCAAGCCCAGCTATTACAACACGTATTCCTTTGTTAGCTAGCTTATTAACTACATCAACCAGCGTATTATCAAAAAACTGGGCTTCATCAATTCCAACCACATCAACTTCTCCTGCTATTTCTAATATTTTACTGGCAGATTCAACGGGTGTTGAATGAATCGAATTTGAATCGTGCGAAACTACTTTTTCTTCCGAATATCGAGTATCAATTTGAGGTTTAAAGATTTCAACTTTTTGTTGGGCTATTTTTGCACGTTTAAGTCTGCGTATAAGTTCTTCCGTTTTTCCCGAAAACATTGAACCAGCGATTACTTCTATCCAGCCGCGCTGCGAGTTGGTATTGGGAGTATTTTCTAAAAACATTTAACGAGTAATGATTTGTAAATTAGTTAGTTAATTTAATTTTTTGCCTTTTAAACTGGTCTTTTTTAAATGAAATTTTTAAAATCAACTTTTAGTTTATAACTTTACAAAAGTATAAGAATTCTTTTTTTAATGAAAAAACTTCTTTTTTTATTTGAAAAAGAAGTTAAAATATAGTCGATTTTTTTATTTAATTTCGTAAATAACAAAGAGTTAATTTATATTTTGAAAAATGAAAAAATATTGAAATAGCAACTATTTTGCTAAAAAAACGCATAAATTAGCCGATTTTTTCAAAGGAATAACAATTAAATAGATTTTTTTAATTATTTCTTTTTTAAAGCTTGCAAATAAATAAAACCCAATATATGAATAAAAAATTGTTAATTAATTTAATAAAGAGTAATGTAGATGAAATAAACAAAATAGCTGAAAATTTAGATGAGAATACAGTAATTCCTTCGGTTTTTTATGAATTAAGTTTATCAAAGATTCGTAATTTGTATGTTCAGTTCAAACTTTTGCGAGAAATCCCAGATATTGATTTGTCATTCAAAGAGTTTGCATCTGATATAACTCATATTCTAGAAGAAACGAATGATGCCAAAATTGAAACAGATACAAAGGCAACGGAACAAACTGTAAAACCGATTTCGGATTACGAAAAAATTGTAAAGCTCAGAGAACAAGACTTTTTGAGCGTACAAATTAATTTTAATCCCATCAAATCTATTGTACAGGCTATTGATTTAAATGACAAAATATGGTTTACAAAAACTCTTTTCAATGGAAATTTAAACCATTTCAACGAAACGGTTGAAAAGTTAAATAATTTTGAATTTCTGGAAGAAGCAGTGGATTATATTGATAATCAATTCGATTGGGATTATCTAAACAATACGGTGCGTAAATTTTTCCAATACGTTTATATGCGGTATGCTTGATAATTTACTTCACAAAGGAAGACGTAAAAAATTAGTTGAAACTATTAAAAATAAAGGCATTAGCGATGAGCGAGTGCTCGATGCAATTGGAAAAATTCCAAGGCATCTGTTTATGGAAAGTTTCTTAGATAAAGTGGCTTACGAAGATAGAGCGCAGCCAATTGCCTCAGGACAAACCATTTCGCAGCCTTATACTGTTGCTTTTCAAACCCAATTGCTTGAGATAGAACGTGGCGACAAAGTTTTGGAAATAGGAACTGGTTCTGGTTACCAAACTGCAGTTTTAATTGAATTGGGTACTAAGGTTTATTCTATTGAACGACAACGAAATTTGTACGAACAAACGCGTGTTTTTTTGCCAAAATTGGGTTATTCAGCTAATTTATTCTGGGGCGATGGCTATAAAGGTAAATCAATGTACGCTCCTTTCGACAAAATTTTGATTACAGCCGGAGCTCCATTTTTGCCTCCAGAGCTTTTAACGCAGCTTAAAATAGGAGGTATTTTAGTTGCGCCAATAGGTGAAAATGAACAAGTTATGTATTCTGTTAAACGAACTGGCGAAGATAGTTTTGAGCAAAAAGAGTGCGGTTATTTTCGTTTCGTTCCTTTGTTAGAAGGTGTTAAATGATATAGTTTTTCCTATTTTATTAAAAAAAGAATTTAAAAGTAATTTGGCTTTTAAATTCTTTTTTTTTTATTTAAATTTAATTTTTCTTATTCTAAAATTTTATAAATCGAAAGTTATTGAAAAACGGAAAGCAAAATTATCTTGTTTTTTTTCGAATTTATAATATCCGTAACGATAAAAAACACCTAATCCATATCCTATTATATTGAACTGCTTTAGCAAACTATTTGCTAAAATTCCTGTCTCAAAATACCCTTTTTCCAAAGTTTTGAACGAAATATTAGTATGATTATCTTCATTTAGAAGTTTTCCTATCGTAAAATTGTTTACAAATAGAATTTCGGGTTTGAACTTTGAAGTTTTCAGAAGTAAACTGCCAAAATCTTGCCTGAAATAAACAGAAAAAAATTCGCTAGACAAAAATTCGCCCATTCTCATGGTTGCAAAGCTATTTGCCGATTCAATTGAGAATTTGGAAAAGCTTTCGTGCCCGTTGTAAAGCTTGAAGTAAGGTGCTTCACCCCAAACCTTTCCAGCTGTAAACTGAAGGCTTGTTTTTCCAAAGGCTTTGGTAAGAAAGGATAGGTTTAATTTTGCTTCTGTTTTCAAAAAATCAAAATTTCCTCCATAAATAGGATATGATTTTATAACATTCACTAAAAAAATTGGCGAAGAATTGTTGTCGATAGAAAGATACTGATTATCAATATAAGCTTTCTGCTCTTTGGGTGCAAATCGCATTTTCAAACTTGTTTCAAAAAAGGAGTAGGACGGGGCTAAAGTAAAATCAGGTGATAAAAATTTATATTGGTTTGAAATTGGCAAAGTATAGTCTATTTTTTCGGATATTAAATTTACATTGAGTTTTTTTGAAGCTAGAAAATGTAATTTAGCAACATATTTTTGCTCATAAACCATGTCTTTAAGTAGATATTTTCGATAACTTTCAGTTGTATTAAAGCTTTGATTTTCTGCAAAATAATAGCCACCAGACTCAATTACGTCGTTTTGATATGAAAATGTAAAATTGACATCTCTTTTTCGGTAAAGGTTTAAATTTGTACCACCACCATATTTCCAATTTTTATCGCCAAAGCCATAAGCAGAATACAAAAAAACTGAAAAAACTGATGAAATTTTATCATTTGTCTTAAAACCAACGCCTAAACGAAATTTTTCAAATGAATTTGTACTGATTAATTGGTTCAAATTCAAATCAATAATTGAAATAGGAAAATAACCCTTGGTTAATGTTTGCATCAGTTTTACTTTTGCATCTAAATTTTCTTTTTCGCCAATACTATCGAAAATGTGATATGTGTTATTTTCTTTATTATCAAGTTGTTGATGTCTATTTTGATTCCAAAAGACTGAATCTTTGCGAGTTGCATTTGGTGCAATTTCAAGTTGAGCTAATGAAAATTCTTTCTTACTTATTTCTTCATTTATTTTTATATTATAGAGATAAGATTTTGATAACCAGTGCATTTTCATAGGTAAACCACCAGCTTGAGCTACCAAATTTAATAAAATCATTTTTGTATTTAATTCACTTGGAAACCAATATTTATTGTCAATTAACTCGTACTGTTGATGAATTTCTGCACTTATAAAGCCCTCACTGTCAATAGGTTTTGCAATAACATTTTGTATAGCATAGTTATTCGTGTTTATACTCAATACTCCTTCGAGTCCTTCAAAATTTTTCCCACGCTTTGGCTTATAAGAAATTATAAAAATACTGTCGCCAGTTTGTGAAAAAGTAGTATCTTCTATGTTGAAAAAATATCTATTTGTGCTGCCTTTACTTATTGGGTTTATGTATCTACTGTCCGCAATTGTTATCATCTCGTCATAAAATGAGAGCGATTGCAACTGAGTAGCAAGCGTAAAAAAAGATGAATTTCTTAGACCTGAAACTCTTGATGCGATTATTTTTTCTGAAATTTTATCTGGATTTTTGAATTTTCGTTCGCTTACTGATTCCATCATAAAAAAATATAAGCTGTCTATTATTTTTCGCGCTTTTATGTACGAAGAATCGAGCATTATGGAGTCAATGTTTTGTTTTTTTTCTTGAGCATCTTTGAGTGCTTCTTCAATATTAAAAGTAAGAATAGTTTTATTATAAGCTGTATATGAATAAAAATCAAGCTTTTCTGGATTATTTAAATCTCTATTTTCTACTACTTTTTTAATGATTCTATGTGCCGAATTTTCTTTAGCATAAACTATAACTTCATCTATATCAAATGCTTTTGGTTTTAATTTTACAATTATTCTTTTACTGTTTTCGATTGTTTTTTTGCTTAATAATTTATTTTCATATCCCAAATAACTAAATTGAAGAAAATCAACATTATTTGGATTTTCTAATTCAAATTTGCCATCAATATTTGAAATAAATCCTTCTTTATTTTTATTATAAACAATATTTACAAATGGAAGTGTTTGGTTTGTAACGCTATCAATAACGATACCTTCAATTTTGTATTCTTGTGCAAAAAAACTAGAATAATTAAAAATTAACGCAAAAAATAGAAAAAAATTTTTTTTCTTATATTTCATAATTCAAATACATTTTTAATTCAATAATTTAATCGAAGCAAATTAACGCATTTTTCTTCTTAAAAAAAATAAAAATAATCATAAAAAAACGTTTGAATTTTTGAGAGGATTTTTTTTTTTATAACTTTGCACAAAATTTAAGGAATGATCATCAAGCAAACAAGTAAAATACAATTTTTTACAGATACGGAAAACCAGAATTGCAAGCTTTTTATGCAAAAGCATTTGTTTTCTTTAAAATTTTAAGAAAAAAGAGCAAAGTATTTTTTATATACTTTGCTCTTTTTTTTGATGGTAAATGATGAAAAGTTGCATTATATTTTGTATCACTTTTTTTAAGATTAAATTATAAACAGATGAAAAACAGAAGTTTAGTTTCTATCAGCGATTATTCAAAACAGGAAATCTTACGAATTCTTGAATTAGCTGAAGAGTTTGAAAAACAACCTCACATTGATTTATTAAAAGGTAAAGTTATTGCCTCTTTATTTTTTGAACCCTCTACTCGTACACGACTGAGTTTTGAAAGTGCAGTGCAAAAATTGGGTGGCGGAATAGTTGGATTTTCTGATTCTAGCTCATCGAGCACGACCAAGGGCGAATCGCTCAATGATACAATTAAAACTGTAAGCAATTATGCCGACCTAATTGTAATGCGTCATCCTATTGAAGGAAGTGCCCGTTTTGCCAGCGAAATTTCTGGTGTTCCGGTTGTAAATGCTGGTGATGGAGCCAATCAACATCCAACTCAAACACTACTCGATTTGTATTCTATAAAAAAAACACAAGGTAAGCTCGAAGACTTGAATATTTTTTTGGTAGGCGACTTAAAGTACGGTCGTACAGTGCATTCGCTTTTGGAAGCAATGTCAATGTTTAACCCAACATTCAATTTCATTTCGCATGAAAAGTTACAAATGCCTAAAGAATATAAGTTGTTTTTAGATAAAAAAGGAATAAAATATTATGAGCACGAACAATTTACTGATATCATTTCGCGCGCAGATATTATGTATATGACTCGCGTTCAACGTGAACGTTTTTCTGACCCAATAGAGTACGAAAAAACAAAAAATACGTATGTTTTACGCAATGAAATGCTAAAAAATACTAAAGAAAACCTCAAAATTCTGCATCCACTACCACGCGTGAATGAAATTCATCAGTCGGTTGATAACAATCCAAAAGCTTATTATTTTGAGCAAGCTTTGAATGGCGTTTATACCCGACAAGCTATTATTTCTGCAATTTTAGGTTTAAAATAAACCTTTATTTATTTTGAAAATATTAGATTTTAAAATATTACTTTTATATAAAATAGTATAAAATGAAAAAAGAATTAAAAGTAAGTGCTATCAATAATGGAACTGTAATTGACCATATTCCGGCAACAAATTTATATAAAGTTATTACAATTTTGAACCTCGATAAAATTTCAAATGCAATGACTTATGGTTCTAATCTTGAAAGCAAAAAGCTTGGTAGTAAAGCAATTATCAAAATTTCTGATAAGTTTTTTGAAGATGAAGAAATCAACAAAATAGCCCTTGTAGCACCACAAGCTAAATTGAATATAATAAAAAATTATCAGGTTGTGGAGAAAAAAGTAGTGGAAGTTCCTGATAAAATTATAGGAATTGCAAAATGTGTAAATCCTAAATGTATTACTAATTTTGAGGAAGTTACAACCAAATTTACAGTTATTAATAAAGAAACAGTTGATTTGAAATGCCACTATTGCGAAAAGATAACCGATCAAAATCATTTGGTTATCAAATAGATACGTCTTTTAGCCAGAATTGTAAATAAACGTAAAAAATTCTATTTGCAATTCTTGCTTTTTTCAATAATTTATTCCTTGAAAATTGTTGTTTTTATTAGTCAAATGATTGATTATTTGTAATATATGAAATTATTTTCTACATATTAAAAGGCTTTTAACGTTATAAATTTGTAAATATAATTATAAATTTTAATTTTGTTTGGAATTATTGAAATGTCGACTCGGCAAAAATAGCATATTTCAGTTAATAAAATGTTTTATTTAAGGCTTGATTTTAAATTAATTAGCTAGCTTAGTGTGAGAAAATGAAAAATACAATAAAATATATAGCTTTTGATGCAGACGATACTTTGTGGGTAAACGAACCCTATTTTAGGCAAACGGAAATGAAATTCTTTGAGCTTTTGAAAGAATTTCTACCTGCTGAAGAAATTAATAATCAGCTTTATAAAACAGAAATGGACAATCTTGCCGATTATGGATTCGGTATAAAATCGTTTGTACTTTCTTTAATAGAAACAGCTATTGCAGTGAGCAACAAAAAAATAAATATTCAGTCAATTTCTGAGATTATAAAGTTAGGTAAAGAGATGATTAACATGCCATTAGAGCTTTTGAGCGGTGTGGAAGAAGTTTTAAAAGAACTTTCAACTCGATATAAGCTTGTAGTAGCTACTAAAGGAGATTTGTTGGATCAAGAACGAAAATTGAACAAATCTCATTTGTCAGAGTATTTTCACCACATTGAAGTGATGAGTGATAAGCAAGAGGCTAATTATCTGAATCTTATAAAGCATTTAGATATCCAACCTAATGAATTGCTTATGATTGGAAACTCTATGAAATCTGATATTTTGCCAGTTTTAGCTATTGGCGGTTTTGCTGCTTTTGTTCCCTTTCACACAACTTGGATTCATGAAGTGGTTGATGATACTGATTTTAAGCATAATTGCTATTATAAATTGGAAAGTATCAAAGATATTCTTGCATTTGTTTAAAAAAATAGCAGGTATTTATTGTTCGTATATATAGTTGAAAAATATGAGAAAATTGGATATAGATTCATGGAATAGGAAATTTCACTTTCATTTTTTTAAAAATTATGACAACCCGTTTTTTAATATTACAACAAATATAGATGTAACTGATTTATATAGTTTTAGTAAAAAAAATAATATGTCTTTTTTTTTAACAAGCCTTTTTTGTTCAATAAAAGCTGCGAATGAAATTGAGAATTTTAGATACCGAATTACAGGCGATGAAGTGTTAATACATGATAAAATAGATGCTGGTTCAACCTATCTTTATGATGATAATACTTTTGGATTTATATATTTTGATTACCATGATGATTTAAATATATTCTATCAAAATGCTGAAAAAGAGATTGTTAGATGGAAAAATATTAAAGACATGGCTGTGCGCGAAGGCAATAGAACTGACGAAATTCATTATTCTGTAATTACTTGGATTTCTTTTACTTCCTTTCAACATGCAACCAGTTATAAAACGCAAGACTCTATTCCTCGTATTGTTTTTGGGAAATACTTTATCCAAAATGAAAGGCTTTTGATGCCTGTTTCGGTCGAAGTACATCATTCACTTATGGACGGATTTCATGTAGGTGAGTACTTTAATTTGTTTCAAAAAATAGCTGATAATTTAAAAAAGTAAGCTGTTTAGTTGTTGAATTAAAATTTATTTCATCTGTACATTTTTTACCACAAAACTTTTTTTGTTTTTCATTATTCTTTATATGGATTTTAAAGTAACAATTTTAGGCAGTAATTCTGCTTTGCCTACAAACCTAAGATCTACTACAGCTCAAGCGGTTCAACACAATAATGAGATTTTTCTTATCGATTGCGGAGAAGGCACTCAGCTTCAATTGAGACGCATGAATTTTAGTTTTCCTAAAATTAATCACATATTTATCAGTCACTTACATGGCGACCATTATTACGGTATTTTTGGACTTCTCACTAGTTTCTCGTTAATGGGGCGAAAGCAAGATTTACATCTTTATGCACATTCAAATTTAAAAGAAATATTAGATGTTAATTTTAAATATTCCGGTGAATTGAGTTACAAAATTATTTTTCATAATTTGAGCAATCACAAAGAACGAAAAATACTTGATTTGAAGCACATAGAAGTTTATAGTTTTCCGCTGAAACACCGAATACAAACTTGTGGTTTCTTGTTCAAAGAAAAGGACAAAGAGCGAAACATTAATCCTCAAATGATTAGGCTCTACGAACTTACGCATACCGATGTTAGAAGCATTAAAATGGGAAATGATTACATTGATTCGGATAATAAAGTGGTTGCTAATGAGCGTTTTATGCTTCCTGAAAAACCAAAAAGAAGCTATGCTTTTTGTAGTGATACTGCTTATTTTGAAAAAATGGTAGATACAATCAAAGGTGTAGATTTACTATATCATGAAGCTACATTTATTGAGAAAGATAAGGCAAGAGCAAAGGAAACTTTTCACTCAACAGCAATGCAAGCTGCTAAAATTGCTGAATTGACTGAAACAAAAAAATTAATTATCGGACATTTTTCATCTCGATATCCCAATCCAAAAATTCTTGAAAAAGAAGCACTTACCGTTTTTGCAAACACTCAAGCTGTAAATGATGGTGATGTGTTTGAAATCTAAAAAAACTGAGGAATATCTTTTGAGCAATTTTTTTTGTAATCAAAATAAAATCAAGCTCTTGGCAAAATAAATATGCAAATTAATTTGATTCGTTAAAAATTAAAATTTCATTCGAGCTTCCTAGTAAAGGAAAATACATATTTTATTAAATAGTTGATAATAAATAAGAATTAAAATGCTCACCTAATACTAATTAGATAAGATGTTTATTTTCAACATTCTTTTTTTATTTCATTTTCGTAGTATAATAATCAAAAAAAAATCAGCAAAATGGTTTATTTAATACGAAAATGTACTATTTTTGCAAAAAAAAATTAAAACAATTTGTAACAAAAAGAAGCGAATTGTTTTATTTATTTAATTTAAAGTGTTGATTTATAAATAAATATGGGTAAGTTTGAACTTCTAAATAAAATAATTCCATACATTGACGAATTTGAAAAATTGAATCAAAAGGCAGATGTCAATGATTTCAACGTTTGGTTAAATAAAAAACTAAACGGTAGCACTTCACAGAATGAAACCAATTCTAAAGGAGGTGTTCTACCAGAAATTATGGAAAATTTACCCGATTTAAGCAAAGATATTGTTATTAGCAACCAATTACGTTATCTGTTTAAGTATTCGAATCTTTATACAAAAAAGGCATTGGAGGGTACAAATTTGAAAACCATCAACGATATTGCTTTTCTTGGAACTTTGTTGGTCGAAAAAGACATGTCTAAGTCGGAGCTAATTAACAAGCATGTTACAGAAATAACTTCTGGAACTGAGGTAATTAAGCGTTTAAATAAATTTGGGTTGCTCGAAGATTATAAGAATGAAAAGGACGGACGAAGCAAAAAAGTACAACTTACCGAAGAAGGCAAAGAGCTAATTGTTGAAATTTTACACGAAGTGGACAAAGTTTCTCGAATTTTAACTGCCGGTCTTTCTGATAACGAAAAAGAACAGTTACTCATAATGTTGGTGAAACTTAGAAAGTTTCATGATAATCTATATCAGCGTTTTAGGAAAAAAAGTATAGAGGATATTTTTGAAGAAGTTATAAAATAACGATTTTTTTATTTTATAAAACAAAATAAAGGGCAAGTTTAGCTTGCCCTTTGTTTTACTTAAAAAATAGCTGCTTATTTTTTTAAACTTCCATGTAAGGATATTTAAAATCTTGAGCAGGCAAAAAAGTTTCTTTTATAGTGCGAGGACTTACCCAGCGAAGCAAATTCAAACTTCCACCCGCTTTGTCGTTTGTACCTGAACCTCTTGCACCACCAAATGGCTGTAAACCAACCATTGCTCCTGAGGGTTTATCGTTTATATAGAAATTACCGGCAGCATATTTTAACGTTTTGCAAGCTTGAATCATGGCATATTTATCGTTTGAAAAAATAGAGCCTGTTAATCCGTAAGGAGATGTTTTGTTGCAAAGTTCTAAAGTTTCTTGGTATTTTTCGTCTTCATATACATAAATTGTCATTACTGGACCAAAAATTTCTTCTTGCATGGTAGTGAAGTAGGGGTTAGTGGTTTGAATAATTGTAGGTTGGATAAAGTAACCTGTTGATTTATCGCCAGTTCCGCCTGCTATAATCTCACATTCTTCCGAATTTTTAGCTAATTTTATGTAGCCCATAATGTTGTCAAATGAATTTTCATCAATTACAGCATTCATAAAATTTTCAAAATTTTCAACACCACCTACTTTTATTTGTGATACCTGTTTCAAAATATGTTGTTTTATTTCGTTCCATTGCGATTTTGGAATGTACGAACGAGAGGCAGCCGAACATTTTTGTCCTTGATATTCAAAGGCTCCACGTACAATAGCCGTTGCAACTTCTATTGGATTTGATGAATTGTGAACAAAAATAAAATCTTTTCCACCAGTTTCGCCTACAAGTTTTGGGTAAGAAACATAGTTAGTTAAGTTTTCAGTAACTCCACGCCAAAGACTGTTAAATGTAGCATTTGAACCTGTAAAATGAATGCCTGCTAAGTCTTTGTGTTTCAATACTGTATTTCCAATTAAAGCTCCCGAACCCGGAACAAAGTTTATTACACCATCTGGAAGTCCTGCTTCTTTAAAAATCTTCATTAAATAGTAACTTGATACTAATGAGGTAGTTGCAGGTTTCCAAACAGTAGTATTTCCCATAATAACGGCTGCCATATTTAGATTTGATGCTATAGCCGTGAAGTTGAAAGGAGTTACTGTAAACACAAAACCTTCTAATGCTCTGTATTCTAGTCTGTTAAGTTGTCCAAACTCAGATTTTGGTTGGTCATTATAAATTTGAGCGGCAAAATAAACATTGTATCTTAAATAATCTATCACTTCGCATGCTGCATCAATTTCGGCTTGATAAATACTTTTATTTTGTCCAAGCATAGTTGATGCTACAATTAAATTTCGGTATTTTTTCGATAGTAGTTCAGCTGCTCTAAGCATAATCGACGAGCGTTCTATCCACGATAAATTTTCCCACATTACTTTGGCTTTCAATGCTTCATCAATGGCAAGCTGAATTTCCTTTTCGGTTGCTTGGTGATAAATTGCTAGCGTTTTGCTGTGGTTGTGAGGCATAACCACTTTAGCTGTTTTACCTGTTTTTATTTCTTTTCCACCTATGATTAATGGAATTTCAATTTTTTCGTTGCTCAATCTATCCAACTCTGCTATTACTGCTTCCCTTTCTTTGCTTCCTTTGCCATATTGCAAAATTGGCTCATTTGTAGGGCTTTCAAAAGTAAAAACTGCATTATTCATCTTTATTGTAATTTTTTGGTTATAATTTTATAGTTTACTTTGCGAATTGCAAAAATATGCAATTCGAGTGCAAAAGTAATATTAAATCTTTTAAAACCAATTTTAAATTTTATATTTTTTATTAATTTTTTTCTGCTTTGGATAAAGTATTTGTTTTATGTAATTAAATTTTTTTTTATTTAGCAAATTCCTGAAATTCAATATAATAACAATATGTTTTTCTTATAATTTTGTAAAAGTGTTTAATTTAACTACTTTGAAACAATTTTTTTGTTAAAACTAAGTTTTTTTTACAATGCTTTTATTATTTAGGTATATTTGCAGTATATTTTTTCTAAACTTAAAAAATCAAAACGAACATGAAAAAAACAATTTTATTATTCTTGCTATTTGCTATCATTTTTAGCGCCAAAGCACAAACTTTTGAAGGCACTATTAAAATGAAATTGACTTATAAAGGCGCTGCAGCGCAAATGATGCAGGCTATGAGTCCCAGTGAAATGTTATTTAAAGTAAATTATGACAAAATGTCGTTGAAATTAGTGGGTGGAATGAGCAGTATGATGGGCAAAATAATTTCTGATGGTAAAAATAATTTTATGCTTATGGATTCTCAAAAAATTGCATTTCAAATGGATGATACTCAAGAAGAGACAGAAGTGGTTGATAACGAAAACGATGTCAAAATTATTGATTTGAATATAACTGAAAAAATAGCGGGTTATGACTGTAAAAAATATAAAGTAGAATTGCCTCAAACCGAAGATGAAAACCAAGTGAAAGTTTTTTATGTATGGATGTCTGAGAATTTTGGCGCGAAATTTTATAATCCTGATTCTCAAAAAGGCAATCCAACAGCTAAAGCTTTTGAAAAATTGAAAGGTTTTCCGTTTAAGCAAGAAATTTTAATGAATAGCGAAATGGGCGAATTAACTACAATTACTGAAGTAACTGAATTGAAAAAGGAAAAAATTGACGACTCTGAGTTCAAAGTTCCAACCGGATACACAATTAAATCTATAACTGAATTTAGTATTTTTGGAAATTAAGTTCTTTGGTATTTTTGTTTTAAAAAAAATTGTTCTGTTAAGTCATTTCTTAGCAGAACAATTGAAAATTTTATTATTTACTATTTAATTGCTGTTCGAGTTTATTTACATATTTCTTAATCTCATTAAGTGCTTCGTTCAAATCACCTGCTAAAGTAGCATTGTTTTGCGAATTTTGGCTTATTTGTAAAAGAGCTACATTGATTTGCTCAACTCCCGATTTTTGTTCAAGATTAATAGTTGAGATATGTTGCATTGAATTGTCTATCTGAGAAATATTTTGAGCTATAACCGTGTAATTATTTGAGGCATCATTCGAAATTTGTATTGTTTCACCTATTAGTTTCATAATTTCTTTTGCTCCTAATTCGCTTTTTTCAGCAAGTTTTTTTACTTCTTGTGCAACTACCGAAAATCCTCTTCCTGTTTCGCCAGCTCTTGCTGCTTCAATTGCTGCATTTATTGAAAGTAATCCGGTTTTATTTGCAATATCTTGAATCAGAGATATTCGAGAATTAACATCTTCAACTGAAGTGAGTGTATTTTTTATAATATCGCCACTTTTAATGGATAAATTGGCTGTTTTTTTTACCGATTCCACTGTGTTTTGTGTATATTCGGCGTTTGATGCAATGGATTGTGAAAGTTCTTCTGTAGTAGCAGAAAGTTCTTGTAAACTAGCAGCATGTTCAAAAGCATTCTTACTTAGTGAAACGGTCGATTTGCTAATATTATGAGCCAATGCATCTAATTTTTTTGAAGTTTCGGATACTAAACCAAACATTTTTGTCAATTGTAAGTTTTGGTTTTTATTTATTTCGTCATTTTTTTTTGCTTTAGCTATTGCACTTTCGTTAAATTTGCTGGCAAAATACATTACTATTGCTATCAAAAAAGTAATAATGATGTGCTGTGAATAGCCTGCGGCTAATAAATCTTTGTATTCGGGCAATAATACCTTGCCATTTAAGAAGACTAATGTTGTGCTTATTAGGATAATTATTGTTTCGATAATTATTATTTTTCGGTCAGCAAACATTACACTAGCTGCAAGAATTGCTAAAACTGTGTAGAAACCTTGTACATATTTGTATAGAACTTGAGTGTTGCTTTTTATTTGTATTACAAAAAAAGCAATCATTATTATCATCACCAAGCTAAAAATATTTCCTGCTTTTTGATAACCGATTTTTTTTATCAGAAATAATGTCCCAAATATAATAAACATAGTAAATATTTGACTGAAAATTGTGTTCATGAAATTTTCATTAATGTTCATGAAAGCATTTAATATGCCGCCAATTACAAGCAAAACACCAAGAAGTAAAGAGATTATGAAGAAACGAGTTTTTAGATAATCTAAATACTCTAATTCTTTATTAGGATAAAAAAAGTCGATTAGTTCTTTAATTTTTTTCATTGAAAACAAATATTTGAAATAATAAAAGAGTATGAAGATATAAAATTGTATAATTTTACAAAATAAATGATTTGATAAATATAATTTATGACTTTTTTTCAGTAATTAATATCCATCATTATTGGTTTATTTATAACGAGTAAGATACAAAAAAAATATAATATTTGTCAAATTTTTTCTTAAAAAAATAATCTTATTTTTTTTGACTTCTATGTATTTGTTTTTCAAGTTTTTTAGTGTACATTTGAATTTCTTTCAACGCATCATTTAAATCGCTTGATAAGGTAGCATTGTGTTGCGAATTTTCGCTAATTTGTGAAAGTGCTGTATTTATTTGGTCAACACCCGCTTTTTGTTCTAAGTTTATAGCCGAAATATGTTCCATTGAAGTATCAATTTTAAGAATACGGTCGGCTATAATTTTATAATCTTCAGCAGCATCTCTCGATATTCGGATAGTTTCATGTATCAAGGTCATAATTTCTTTAGAACCGAGCCCACTTTTTTCAGCAAGCTTTTTTACTTCTTGGGCTACAACCGAAAATCCTTTTCCACTTTCTCCGGCTCTTGCTGCTTCAATAGCCGCATTAACCGAAAGTAAACCGGTTTTATTGGCAATATCCTGAATAAGTGAAATTTTTTCGTTGACACCTTCAATCGATACCAACGAATTATTTATTATATTACCACTTTTCTTAGATAAATCAGAAGTTTCTTTTACTGATTCTGCCATTAAACTTGTATATTCTACATTTGAAGCTATTGTTTGGGAGAGTTGTTCAGCTGTTGCCGAAAGTTCTTCCAAGCTCGAAGCCTGATTGTATGTGTTAGTGCTTAGCGAAAGAGTTGATTTGCTTATGTTTGCAGCTAAAGTATCGAGTATTTTAGAAGTTTCGGCTATTAAATTAACCATTTTTGTTAACTCTTTGTTTTGATTTTTATTTACAATTGCTTCATCTTGAGCCATTTTTATTGCATTTTCGCTGAATTTGCTGGCAAAATAGATAACAATACTTATTAATACAGTTACAATTACGTGGTGCTTAAAGCCAAGAGTTAAAAGTTCTTGAAACTGTGGTAAATGATTTATTCCAAAAATAAAAACGTAGCCAGTGCCTATAAAAATTAAGCCCGCATTAACAAAAATAACCCAACGTGATGAAAATATGACACTTGCAACTAATATTAGAAAAACAAAATAGAATCCTTGCGAGTATTTATTTAATGCTAGCATGTCTTCTTTTATTTGGGTTAAGAAAAAAACAAGAATCAACATAAAAGTAAGGGTGAATATATTTCCTGCGACTTTCAAACCTTTCTTTTTTACTAAAATAGCAGACAAAAGCATAAAAGAAATCGAAATTAATTGGCTAATAACTGTTATAAAGTTATTCGGTTTGTAGTTTAAAATTAAACTGGTTACAAATAGGCTTATTAAAATGCTGCTTGCCAGAAGTGAAATAATAAAGAATTTAGTTTTTTGTAACTCAAAATAATTAAATTCTTGTTTTGGCAAGAAGAAATTTATGATTGCATGCACCTTTTTCATCAAAGTAATATTTTTATAATACAAAATGTATAAATCAAACTAGATTTAGATTTGTATATAGCTTTTTGTGTAAATACACAATTTTGAGATTTGCACTCTAAGCTATATTAATTGATATAGTATATTTGATTGAAATCTATATCAAATGCTAATCTATTTATTTAGACTGTTTTTTTTGCGAAGTTTTAATTTATTTTCATTTTTTTTAAAATTTGTATTTTATTCAAATGTTCTTCGGTTGTTACAAATTTTACCAAATGACTTTAATTTTATCCCACAGTAGAATTACAAGTTTGAATTATAAAAAATCTGTTTATTAATATTGGCTATTCAAAATTTGGGTTTTAACATTAAAAAATAGACTTTAATCTGTAATTCAAGAATATAAGCAATTCACTAAAAAGAAACTTTTTTTTACTATTTTGCAAATTTGCTTAGTTTTTAATGCGTGCAAGTTACAAAAAAAGAAAATAATTACACCCTTTTGTATTTAAAATAAAAAAAATAAAGGTAAAATTTTTTATAATTTGCTATGAAATTTGTAAACAATAGTTGATTAATAATTAGTTATACAATTACAAACTTAGATATATTGTTTAAAATTTCTCAGTTTATGTTGACCATAGAATTTATTTTTTGTATATTTTTTTTAAATATAAAACTAAAAATATAATTTATTTTTAGTTATTTTTGGATTCTTAAATATAATTAATGACTTAATTTTCAAAGAGTAATAAAATATTTTTCATGCTTTCGTTTCTTTCTTTTTCCAGCAGAATACTTTCAAATGGAAATCCCCAAATTAAGATTTTGTAATTAGATAAGTACGCAATTGCAGCACTTGTATTAGTAGAAGAATAGCGTAAAATTGTTTTCGCCTCTTTGTCAGTCGGCTCAATTGCATCAGGTGATTCTACTGTATAAATTTCTTCTGAATACCCTGTATTAAAAGCTAAGGTATTTATTTTGAACTCCGAATCAACTGAATGCACAGTGCCCATTGCGTCAGCATGGTTTGTTCTGTGTTTGTATTTCAGTATATTAGCAGCAAAATCAACGTCATTTTTTGTTGTTAAATCACTTCCAATATAAGCACCAGATATAAAAATATTTCCGTTATTTATGCAATATGTTTCTATCTGTTTTTTTATTTTTGGAGTAAATATTTTGAATTCTTTTTTGTTCGAATAGTATAGATTTGTTTCTTTTTCTTCGCCAAAAATAAAATCGACTATCGGATAATTTTGTAATTTTACAAATTGCATTTCAATGGCTTCATCGCTGCAGGAAACAAACGAATAGCCGGCGTTTTTGATGGATTTTCCATGTATAAATGGGTAATCGAAGCTATTTCCTAAAATTAGCTTTCCTTCAAAGTTTGCATGACTGGCTCCATGTCCGGGTGCATCGTCGTCTAACCATGCCGAGTTGGGGTCAAAATCGTATTGATTTCCAGTAAAATGAAAATCGTACAGATACGGAACGCCAGCATCTTTGAAGTTTGCAAATCCCCTAAAATCTTTATTATCAACAATTTCAGGTGCAGCAACTCTATCAAATCCGTTTATAACTAAAACTGTTTTTTTAGAATTAGTTACTTTGCAAACCGATAAAATTTCAGAAGGAAAACTTTCACCACCATCGTTCAAAGCTGTAATTTTATAACTGTAAATCACATCATTATCAATGTTTTGGTGGATAAATTCTGGTTTTTCAACTAGTGTTCCATTGTCGAAATCAAAATTTTCTTTGCGTATATAAACTTTGTATTTTGTTGGTTTTGCTGAAACTTCTAACGAATCAAAAGTTTCTTTCCATTTTAAAACCACATTATTTTTTCCTTCAAATTCTGCTTGAAAATATGCAACAGGCAAAGGTTGAACTACATAATCGTTACCATTTTGGTATGCTAAAAACTTTAAAAAGGCTTTATAAATAGAGCGACTCACATCAAATCTAAATTGTGGATTTTGACCGTAACTCATGTCTGCTAGATTTTGATGAGAAAGCAATTCGAGTAAAACCGTAGGTACAGCCGGAATACGTGCTTCGGTATATTCTTTGTTCCATAAACCTCGGCGAACCCAATTTTTATTGTACTTAGCTCTAATGTCGTTTACGATTTGTGTTTGCATTATGTCGGCTAAATCTCTACTCGCCATGCGCGATGAACCGTCAGGAAAATTTGAATGCTCATATTCACTATCGTAAATAGCCAAAGTTCCTATTACAGAGTCAGTTGAAGTAGCTCCGGCGTCAGTATGAAACGAAAGCGATAAATCGATTGGAATATTGAGTCCTTTTACGTTGAATGTAGTATCTAAATAATTGTTATTGAGATAATTAACCCAGTTTGCACGCCCTAAGCCATCACCTAAAATTTCATTTCGAGGCAAAGTGTATAAAACAGAGTCTGGTATTCCTGCAAATTGTAAATAATATCTAGAAGCTTCTGAAAATCTGGATTTTCCGCTAATTTGACCATTTCTTTCCACATTTCCCATTCCTCCTCCAAATTTTACAGCATCAGCTGTAATTATTTGCTTTTGTGTATTTTTATTTGAGATTTCTACTCTTCCATATTCAGGATTTAAACCTTTTTCAAATTTGAATGTACCTATATAAATCCAAGTTCCGCCGCCAATTTGTTGATTTACAGCAAAATTTGTTTTTCCACCCAAATGATAAACAGTATAAAGCACGTTTGTAGCACTATTCTTTAAACTTGCGTATGAAATGTAAACAGCATAATTTCCGGCTTTTGGAAAATCTGCAATCCATTGAATTTTAGCTGTTTCGTTTTTTGACGCATCAATGTATTTATAATTGCCTAATCGAAAAGGGTTTTGCTTTTCCAAGAATATTTTTTGGTTTTTAAAACCCGTAAAATTTTCACTTTCTTTCCATTTTTCTGTTTTTTCGGCTGTTTCTCGATAGTAAATTGTATTTTCTAAATTGTCGTTGTTGTCGATAATTACCTCATTTACTTGTATATCGCGCTCTCTTGAAAGAAAAGTGGTTGCACCAGCATTCTCGAGCATTGGAACAAGGAACGGGATTACGTAAGAGCTTGTATATAAGTCTTCTACTGTTTGAAAAAGCCTTGCTCTTTGCCATTCCCAGCGGTTGAGAGATGGCTCGTAATACCAGCCGTGGCTGTTGGCAAGCGCAATATTTCTATTGAACAGACCTTTTTTGGGCACATAATTTTTATCAAGATTTTGTACAATCGGAATTCTATCTTTTGCATTTTTTGGCAAACGATTTTTATCAATGGCAAATTCTGTTCTATAATAATTAGGAACTAAATCTTCAAGTAAATTTTTTTCACTATAAATAACAATTTTATAACCATTTATTTTGTTATTTAATTCTTTATTTACACACGAATAGATACAATTTACCGATTTTTCCCTCAAAGCCATGTATGACAATGGTTTAAAGAAGAAAATCTCGATTTTTTTTTCGTTTGAATTTATTATAATTGTATCAAATTTAATTTTTCCTATCACAGGAAAAGAATCGTTGAGATTTTTTTCTACAACTTTAATTTTTTGAGATACAAACAAATAAAGGCTATCTTTGGTTTTGTTTTCTTGGGCAAAAATTAAAATTGGAATATAAAATAGTAAGGTTAAGAAAATCTTTTTCATTTATTTTAGACTATAAAAAGTGAATTTGTAGTACAAAGATACAACTTTTTTTTAATGTAAAAAAAAATTCTGTTGTAATTTCAAAAAAAAATGCTTTTCAAATCAGAACATGTAATATTATAGTTAATTTTGTCTTTTAAAATAACATATAATTACTTAATATTTGAATAAATGAACGAAAAACAAGTAAGAGAAAAAGTAATTGAAGCTGGTAAGTATTTATTGTCGAGTGGTTTAGTGGTACGAACTTGGGGGAATATAAGCATTAGAGTAGATGACACTTTTATGTTGATAACTCCTAGTGGTAGAAAGTACGACGATTTAGAGTTAGATGATTTAGTATTAGTAAATTATCACAATTTGGAATTTGAATCGAAAATCAAACCTTCGTCTGAAACAGAACTTCATGCTGCAATATATATGGCTAGAAATGAGATAAATGCTGTAATTCATACGCATCAACAATTTGCATCGGTAGTAGCCGCTGCTCGAAAAGAAATTCCCGCACTTACTGACGACCAAGCGCAGTTGTTAGGAGCGAGCGTAAAATTAGCAAATTATGCACTAACAGGCTCAAAATTGCTGGTAATGAACACTTTGAAGGCTTTGAAAAACCGCATGGCTGCATTAATGTCCAATCACGGAGCTATTTGTTTAGGAAGAGATATTGAAGAAGCTTTTACAGCTTGCCAAATGCTTGAAAAAACATGCAAAATTTTCGTTTTTTCGCAATCTTTAGGTGGAGCAAAGCCAATTAAAAAATTTGAGGCTAAAAAATTACATGCAGATTATTTAGTAAATTATTCTCAGCAAATTTTTGCCAATATCGACAAAAGAGATTGAAATATTGAATTTTTTAAAGAAATTCTAATTTTTTGAAATTAATTCTGGTTATTTATTAAGATTCTTTCTAAATTTTGCAAATAATTAAATATTGTTTGTTTTATTAATATGTACGCCTTATCTTTGTACAGGTAATTAAATACTTGTATGGATTATAACACTTAGAGTAATTTCAAAAGTTAGTAAAAAAATGATGTTGTTGTTTTATGAAATATTGATTATATAAATTTATAACTAATTCAAAATCAACATTTTTTATACTTCTAAATTCTGAAATTCTTTAAAATAAACAAAACAACAAATGAAAAAGTTAATTAACAGATTAATTCCTCCTAAGCCTTGGCAATTGCCGGTTGTAATTTTATTGGGCATGTTTGTAGGCTTAACTGCTTATACGTTAAAGGTTTCTAATGCTGTTTCGTATTTGAGCGATTCACCAGAAACTTGTATTAATTGCCATGTGATGAATCCACAATATGCAACTTGGAAACACAGTTCGCACCGAGAACATGCTACTTGTAACGATTGCCATGTGCCTCACAACAATTTTGTGTCGAAGTACTATTTCAAAGCAGCAGATGGTTTGAGGCATGCAACTATGTTTACTTTTCGTATGGAACCACAAGTAATAAGAATTAAAGAAGCAGGGGCAAGAGTGGTTCAGGAAAACTGTAAGCGTTGCCATTTGCATTTAACAGAAAATGTGAGCATTCGCAACAATACGTTTAACGATGCTCATAACGGAAATGCCAAACTTTGTTGGGATTGCCACAGAGAAGTTCCGCATGGCAAAGTCCGAAGTCTTTCGGCTACTCCTAAGGCATTGATTAACAAAGAAAATGAAGATTGACGATTTGTAGATTTGAGAATTTGTAAATGATTGTTTTTTAGAGTTTTATAATAAATTTCTATTTGTAAATTTCTCACAAAAAGCTATTAATCAGAAGAAAGCAAAACCATTCTGTGTTTATTGCTTCAATATGAAAATAAACAACAATCTTAAAATAAAATAAGCTATAAATAAGCTAAAATCATTAGAAAATGGAAACAAATAATTCAAATTCAGGACGTAAACCGTGGGTAAATTGGTTACTTTTTAGTGTAACAATAGTTGTGGTATTTTTGTTGGGACTTTTGGCTTCGTCGATTACCGACCGAAAAGCTGAAGAGGAACATGTATATAAACCAACCGTGGAAATAAGTAAGTGGGAGACCAGAAATGAAGTTTGGGGCGAAAATTTTCCTCGTCAATTTCAATCGTATTATCAAACAAAAGATACTTCTTTCAAAAGCAAATACAATGGAAATGCAATGATTGATATGTTGGCAACCGATCCTCGTTTGGTGGTTCTTTGGGCAGGTTATGGATTTTCAAAAGATTACAACCAAGGAAGAGGACATTTCTATGCGATTGACGATGTTATCAACACTTTACGTACAGGAGGACCTACTTCGGGTGAAGATGGTCCCATGCCTTCAACTTGCTGGACTTGCAAAAGCCCCGATGTGCCACGTTTGATGGAAGAAAAAGGAGTAACCGAATTTTATAAAGGAAAATGGTCGTCGATAGGGCACGAAATAGTAAATCCAATTGGTTGTGCCGATTGCCACGACCCCGAAAGTATGAATTTGCGCATTTCACGACCTGCTTTGGTGGAAGCTTACAAGCGACAAGGAAAAGACATGAAGTCGTTTACTCAACAAGAAATGCGCTCGTTGGTGTGTGCTCAATGCCATGTGGAGTATTATTTTGATAAAAACAAAGAAGAAGGAGCAATGTATTTAACACTTCCATGGGATAAAGGATTTTCGGTGGAATCGATGGAAAAATATTACGATGAGATTGAGTTTTCGGATTGGACACATGCGTTGAGCAAAGCTCCAATGTTGAAAGCCCAACACCCTGATTATGAGATTTTTAACATGGGGATTCATGCCGAAAGAGGCGTTTCGTGTGCCGATTGCCACATGCCTTACAAAACCGAAGGTGGACAAAAATTTACTGACCACCACATGCGTAGCCCACTTGATAATATTGCTAATTCGTGCCAAGTTTGCCACCGAGAAGAAACTGAAAAGTTGGTGAAAAATGTGTATGACCGACAAGATAAGATAATCGAAAACCGCGATGCTTTGGAAGTGTTGATAGTGCGTGCGCACGTGGAAGCCAAAAAAGCATGGGATTTGGGAGCAACTGAGGAAGAAATGAAAGCAATTTTGCAAGATATAAGGCACGCTCAATGGCGTTGGGATTATTCAGCTGCCGGACATGGTAGTTCGTTTCATGCGCCTGTGGAAATAGGAAGAGTAATTTCAACGGGAATAGTTATAGCCCAAGAAGCTAGACTAAAATTAGCTCGTTTATTTGCCAAAAAGGGCTTCACTGATGAAGTGGCGTATCCTGATATTACAACTAAAGAAAAAGCACAATCATTTATTGGCTTGGATATGAAGAAATTGGAAGAAGAAAAGAAAGCTTTCTTAGACAATTTGTACCCAACTTGGATAAAACAAGCCAAAGAAAGAGAAAGTAAATGGGTTGTAAAACGTTTCTAATAAATTGTTAAATTGTTAAATTGTTAAATTGTTAAATTGTTCGATTGTTAAATTGTTAAATTGTTAAATTGTTCGATTTAATAATTTAACAATTTAGCTTTTTTTTCTTTTCACTTTTCACTTTTCACTTTTCACTTTTCACTTTTCACTTTTCATTTTCACTTTATTTCTGCTTAAAATCAAGCTACATTCAAATTATAATCGTTAAATTTGAAAACTTTAACAATCATTTCATTTATTATTTTTTTTAATTTAAAAAAGAAAAACTATTTTTGCACAAAAATTAGTTGTTAGTTGTTTGTTTGTAATTAGTTATTTGTTTTTAATAATTAGTTGTAAGTAAATTGAACTCTTAAATATTCACTTTTTTTCCATTCATTTTGGTAAAATAATAATTTAAGAAATAAACAATGATTCTGTTTTTCTATTTATTATTTTTTATAATTGTTCTATTTTCAACAATTTAACAATAGAACAATTTAACAATAGAACAATTTAACAATTTAACAATTTAACAATAAAATAAATATACAAAAACTATGAGTAAAAAGTATGTTTACACCTTTGGCAACGGAAAAGCCGAAGGCGAAAAAACAATGAAAGCATTACTCGGCGGAAAAGGTGCTAACCTTGCCGAAATGAACCTTGTAGGAATTCCCGTTCCTCCCGGATTTACCATTACCACCGAAGTTTGTACATTCTACAACGAAAAAGGTGAAAAAGCAGGAATTGAATTAATCAAAGCAGAAGTAGAAAAAGCGGTAGAAAATATCGAAAACTTAATGGGCACTAAATTCGGAAGCAAAGAAAATCCGTGTTTAGTTTCTGTACGTTCGGGTGCTCGTGCTTCTATGCCGGGTATGATGGACACTGTTTTGAACTTAGGTTTGAACGACGATGCAGTAGAAGGTATTGCTAAAAAATCAGGCAATGAGCGTTTTGCATGGGATTCATACCGTCGTTTTGTTCAAATGTATGGTGATGTGGTTTTGGGTATGAAACCCGAATCGAAAGAAGACATCGATCCATTTGAAGAAATAATGGAAGAAATTAAACACAAAAAAGGTGTTGAAAATGATACAGATTTAGAGGTTTCCGACCTTAAAAAAATGGTAGTTGAGTTTAAAGCTGCCGTTAAAAAACAAACCGGAAAAGATTTCCCTAACGACCCTTGGGAACAACTTTGGGGCGCAGTAAATGCTGTTTTCAACTCATGGATGAACGACAGAGCAATTCTTTACCGTCGTATGGAAAATATTCCTGACGAGTGGGGAACTGCTGTAAACGTTCAAGCAATGGTTTATGGAAACATGGGCGACAAATCAGGTACAGGCGTTTGCTTTACCCGCGATGCTGCTACTGGCGAAGACATTTTCAACGGCGAATACCTTATCAACGCTCAAGGCGAAGACGTGGTAGCCGGTATCCGCACTCCACAACAAGTTACCAAAGAAGGTTCACTTCGTTGGGCTGAACTTGCTGGTGTTTCGGAAGAAGAAAGAGCTTCAAAATTCCCTTCATTGGAAGAATACATGCCTGCTGCTTTTAATGAGTTGAATGATACTCAAACAAAACTTGAAAACCACTACAAAGATATGCAAGATTTAGAGTTCACCATTCAAGATGGTAAACTTTGGTTGTTGCAAACTCGTAACGGTAAACGTACCGGTGAGGCTATGGTTAAAATGGCTGTAGATATGCTCGCACAAGGTATGATTGACGAAAAAACTGCCGTGTTGCGTTTAGAGCCAAACAAACTCGACGAATTATTACACCCTGTATTTGAAAAATCTGCATTGAAAGCTGCCAAAGAAATAGGAAAAGGTCTTCCTGCTTCTCCGGGTGCTGCTACTGGTAGAATTGTATTCCATGCCGACGAAGCTGAGGTTTGGGTTGCTAAAAAAGAAAAAGTAGTACTTGTACGTATCGAAACTTCTCCTGAAGATTTGAAAGGTATGTACGTAGCCGAAGGTATTTTGACTGCTCGTGGCGGTATGACCTCACACGCTGCCGTAGTGGCTCGTGGTATGGGTAAATGCTGCGTTTCGGGTGCTGAAAAAGTAAAAATCGACTACAAAGCACGCACAATGACTGCTGGCGGTAAAGTATATAAAGAAGGCGATTGGATTTCTTTGAACGGCTCAACCGGAAAAATTTACGATGGCAAAATAGCAACCATTATTCCTGAAGTATCGGGCGATTTTGCTAAAATTATGGAACTTGCCGACAAACATACTAGCATGGCTGGTCGTACCAACGCCGACACTCCACACG
>DZBP01000020.1:0-4896 GCA_022729915.1 Draconibacterium orientale
CATTTTTCGTCATAACAAAACTTTTTAAATTGAATTGTTAAATTGTTAAATTGTTTTATAAAAAAATATTAATTTATAATTCCTAATTCCAAATTCCTAATTCCAAATTCCTAATTCCTAATTCTGTTCTATTTTTTGCGCATATAGATAGCGATAGGAACGCCTGTAAAATTGTATTGTTCTCTAATTTTATTTTCTAAATAGCGTTTGTACGATTCCTTCACATGGTCAGGGTAATTGCAATAAAAAGCAAATTGCGGAGTATGTGTTGGCAATTGAGTAACGTATTTGATTTTGATTTGGTTTCCACGATGCGTTGGCGGCGGGTTTTCGTCCAAAATCTGCTGCATAAACTCATTGAGTTTAGAGGTGGTAATACGCTTGTTTTTGTTGTTGTAAACTTCGGTAGCAGCTTCCAATGCTTTGTGCAAGCGTTGTTTAGTGAGTGCCGAAATAAACAAAATAGGAATATCGTTGAAAGGAGCAATTCGAGTTTTGATTATTTTTGTGTATTCTTTAATTGTGTTTGTTTCTTTTTCAATTAAATCCCATTTGTTAATCAAAATAACAACTCCTTTTTTATTTTTTTCTATCAGATTGAAGATGCTCAAATCTTGAGCTTCTACTCCACGCTCGGCGTCGAACATCAAAATACACACATCGGAGTCTTCTATTGCTCTGATTGAACGCATATTGGAGTAAAATTCAATGTCTTCATCTACTTTTGTGCGCTTGCGAAGTCCGGCTGTGTCCACTAAATAAAAATCGTAGCCAAATTTATTGTATCGTGTGTGCAAAGAGTCGCGCGTAGTACCTGAAATAGGAGTAACAATGTTTCTGTTTTCGTCGAGCAAAGCATTTACAAACGACGATTTTCCTACGTTTGGTCTTCCCACAACTGCAAAACGTGGAATATCGAGTTCGAATTCTTCTTCTTTTTTGTCTGAAAATTTCGCAACTATTGCATCTAACAATTCGCCGGTTCCTGCGCCATTTATTGACGAAATGTTGAACATGTTGTTGATTCCGAGCTTATAAAATTCGTTGGCATCGTACTGACGCTCATTGTTATCTACCTTGTTTACTATCAAAAATACTTCCTTCTTTTGTTTGCGCAAAAGCCTTGCTACTTCTTCGTCTAAATCGGTAACTCCTAACTCCACGTCCACCACAAAAGCAATCATATCAGCTTCATCGATAGCAATATCTACTTGTTTGCGAATTTCCTCCTCAAAAATATCGTCGGAATTGCGAATGTAACCTCCAGTATCAATAACCGAAAATTTTAAACCATTCCATTGCGAAACACCATAGTGGCGGTCTCTTGTAACACCACTTACGCCATCAACAATTGCTTTGCGAGTGCCAATTAATCTGTTAAAAAGTGTCGATTTTCCCACGTTGGGTCTGCCAACTATTGCTAAAATTCTACTCATTTATGCTGTTTTTCTATTATTTTTTTTTTAATATTAATTTATTCATTCAATTCTTGAATGTTTTTCAAAATCTGGTCAGCTTCAATAAGCAAGTTGGATTTTTCGTCGATAAAGTTGTGATTGCATTTCACTTGTTTTAAAAGCTTAAAGCACGCATCAGTCTCGTTGTAAAAAGCTAAAAGCTCATTTTTTAGCTCTATTTCACTCAAAGTGTCATAATTTGGAAATTTTATAGCCAGCTCACTTGCTATTCTAAGTGTTTCCAAATTTATAGTTTCATAAAATCCTGATTTCTCTAAAGTTTTAATAAAACTGATTACATGCACAGCAAAATTGTACACTTTAGTATCTAACTCCAGAAAAATTTCTTCTTCAATTTGCATATAATTGCTTTTAAAATTTGTTGCAAAAGTAAACAAATAAGCGATAACTACATAATTTTTAACAAAAAGAAAAAAAAATACCAATAAATAGTTAAAATACCTTTTTTATTCTAATTTTTTAGTATATTTGTTAAATCAAAATTAATCAAATTTTAAACAATTAGTTGCTTTTGAATTATATCTAAATACGAAAAAAAAAACTATGAATAATTAAAATATATACATATTTAAAAACATAAATTTAGAATTAATTCATACTAACTAACTAAAACTAAAACTTTTTAAATAATGAAAAAACGGATTTTATTTCTTTTATTGTTGCTGACTGGGCTTGTGTTGCCTGGTTTAGCAAGTGAAGCCGATTTAGTGGTTCCGGCTCTTAATGATACACATCCAGTAACATGGAATGGATTTGCACTACTATTTTATGGTTCAAGTATTGGATTTTTAGGATTGCTTTTCGGTTATTGGCAATATACCCGAATTAAAAAATTAGAAGCACATCAATCGATGCTCGACATTGCCAATGTTATTTATGAAACAGCTAAAACTTATCTTACCCAACAAGGAAAATTTTTAGCTATTTTGTTTGCTTTAGTAGGAGCTATTATTGTTTTTTATTTTGCTTTTTTGGTTCAAATGCCAGTAGTAAATATACTTATGGTGTTGCTTTGGGCAGTTTTGGGTATGGCAGGTTCGTATGGAGTAGCTTGGTTTGGTATTAGAATCAATACTTTAGCCAATAGTAGAACTGCTTTTGCTTCGCTCAAAGGTAAATATTTTGATGTGATGCGCATTCCATTGCAATCGGGTATGAGTATTGGTATTTTGCTTATTTCGGTTGAATTAATCATGATGCTTACTATTTTACTTTTTGTAGATGGCCAAAGTGCTGGTGCTTGTTTTGTAGGTTTTGCAATTGGCGAATCGCTTGGTGCAAGTGCTTTACGTATAGCGGGTGGTATTTTTACAAAAATAGCCGACATTGGTGCTGACCTTATGAAAATCATTTTCACTATTGGCGAAGACGACCCAAGAAATCCAGGTGTAATTGCCGACTGTGTTGGCGATAACGCCGGAGATAGTGTAGGACCAACTGCCGATGGTTTCGAAACTTATGGAGTAACGGGTGTTGCTCTTATATCGTTTATTATTTTGGCTATTCCAGATGTTCAATTCCAAGCTATTCTTATTTCTTGGATTTTTGTAATGCGCTTAATTATGTTAGTTACCTCTATCGCCTCTTATGAAATCAACCATGTTATTTCTAAAGCTAAATATGGAGCTAAAACAGAGATTTTCGATTTTGAAGTTCCACTTACTAATTTAATTTGGATTGGTTCAACCCTTTCTATTGCAGCTACTTATGCTGTAAGTTATTTTTTGTTAGGTACTTTAGAGTCGGGTTTGTGGTGGAAACTTTCTACCGTTATTTCTATGGGAACACTTGCAGCAGCTCTCATTCCCGAACTTACTAAATTATTTACGTCTTCAAAATCGGCGCACGTGCAAGAAATTGTAGTAGCATCGGAAGAAGGCGGAGCTTCGTTGAATATCCTTTCAGGCTTAGTAGCTGGAAATTTTAGTGCCATCTGGATTGGTTTGTCTATCGTTGGTCTTATGTTTGTAGGTTACGAAGTAAGTGCCGACCTGTCGGAAATGCTTGGTGGTTATCCAGCTGTTTTTGCCTTTGGTTTGATTGCATTCGGACTTTTGGGAATGGGACCAATTACCATAGCTGTAGATAGTTACGGACCAGTAACCGATAATGCACAATCGGTATTTGAACTTTCGCAAATCGAATCGATTCCAAACATTACTCAAGAAATAGAACGCGATTTTGGTTTTACTCCTAACTTTGAAAAAGGTAAAAAAGCCTTAGAAGCCAACGACTCTGCCGGAAATACATTCAAAGCTACCGCTAAACCAGTTTTGATTGCAACAGCTGTAATTGGTGCTACTACTATGATTTTCTCCATTATCTTAATGTTGAAAAAAACAGGTCTTTTAGCCATCGAACTTACCGACCCACAAGTATTGATGGGCTTTATTGCCGGAGGTTCGGTTATTTTCTGGTTCTCAGGTGCAGCTATTCAGGCAGTTTCCACAGGAGCTTATCGTGCAGTTACTTACATTAAGCAAAACATAAACTTAAACAAAGAGGAAGCCGACATTAACGACTCCAAAGCCGTTGTTCAAATCAGTACTCAATACGCTCAACAAGGAATGTGGAATATTTTCTTTGTAATATTCTCACTTACATTGGCTTTTGCGTTTTTTGACCCCAATTTTTTTGTTGCTTACCTTATTTCTATTGCAGCTTTTGGTTTGTTTCAAGCTATTTTTATGGCTAACGCCGGAGGCTCTTGGGATAATGCTAAAAAAGTGGTAGAAGTAGATTTGAATATGAAAGGAACTCCGCTTCATGCCGCCGCCGTAGTAGGCGACACTGTGGGCGACCCTTACAAAGATACTTCTTCTGTTTCGTTAAATCCTATTATTAAGTTCTCTACTCTTTTTGGTTTGTTGGCTACCGAAATTTCAATTGAGCTTATCATTCATGCACAAGAAAGTGGTGGAACAAATTATGGACCTTACATTGGAGCCGTTTTCTTTTTAATTGGTATGTTCTTCGTTTGGCGTTCGTTTTACGGAATGAGAATTCCAAAAGATGCTATTGCCCAATCAAAAGCGGATAAAATTAAAAAAGATGCTGACAATTTGCTTTTAGATGAAGCTCAAGGTTAATCTACACATTTTATAAAAAAAATTTCGATACAAAACTCTGTGAATTTTTTCCACAGAGTTTTTTTTTATTGGAGTAAACCTTTTTGTAATCAAATAAATTTTAAGTACTTGGCAAAACTAACTATACAATTTATTTTATCTTTGTGCTTATAAGCACGCGTGCTATTTAAAATGGAGTTAATGTTCTTGCTATTTGTTTATTTTTAAGCACTTCGCAAACGTTTATATACAATTAATTCTGTCTTAGTGCTTAATTGTTTGATTATTAAAATGTAATTTTCAAATTAACACATTTTCAAATTAACACATTTTCAAATTTTCAAATTAAC
>DZBP01000020.1:4996-29625 GCA_022729915.1 Draconibacterium orientale
ACACATTTTCAAATTAACACATTTTCAAATTTTCAAATTAACACATTTTCAAATTTTCAAATTAACACATTTTCAAATTAACACATTTTCAAATTTTCAAATTAACACATTTTCAAATTAACACATACGTCTATACTTTATGTACAAATATTTTGCAAAATAAAGATAAATTAGTCTTTTATTTAGAGAAAAGATATATTTTTGCAAAAAAATAAATCGAAAACTATTTTTAGTAATGATTGATATTCAAAAATATAAAACTGCCGAGCAAAGTAAATCGACTGAAGCAATGCAATGTACAAAAAAATTGTACATCGAAACGTATGGTTGTCAGATGAATGTGGCAGATAGCGAGTTGGTTGTGTCGGTATTGCAAAAGCACGATTTTTCGGTAACCGAAGACATACAACAAGCTGACGTTATTTTAGTAAATACTTGCTCCATTCGAGAGAATGCCGAAACTCGTGTTTTTGGCAGGTTAGAGCTTTTTAAAAGCATAAAAAAGAAAAAACGCAATTTGCTGATTGGCGTGATTGGTTGCATGGCAGAACGCTTAAAAAAGAAATTATTAGAAGACGACAAAATGGTAGATTTAGTGGTAGGACCCGATGCTTACCGCGATTTGCCAAAACTTGTAGCCGAAGCTGAAAGCGGACAAAAAGCCATCAATGTGTTGCTTTCGAGAGAAGAAACTTACGCCGATTTGAGTCCGGTGCGCTACGCTGGAAATGGCATTTCGGCATTTGTATCCATTATGCGCGGTTGCGACAATATGTGCTCATACTGCGTTGTGCCTTTCACACGCGGACGCGAACGCAGCCGCCAGCCCGAATCCATTTTGCGTGAAGTGCAAGAATTGGTCGATGCCGGTTTTAAGGAAGTAACCCTTCTTGGTCAAAATGTGGACAAATACAATTGGAACGAAGGCGAAACAAACTTTGCTCAACTCTTAGAAAAGGTAGCTCAACATGCTCCCCAATTGCGCATTCGCTTTTCTACTTCCTATCCGCAAGACATGAACAACGAAGTGCTTCATGTAATGGCAAAATATGATAACATTTGCAAATACATTCATTTGCCTGTACAGTCCGGAAACTCCCGTGTTTTGGATAAAATGAAACGTGGCTACACACGCGAGTGGTACATGGACAGAATCAAAGCCATTAGAGAAATAGTACCCGATTGTGGTATTTCTACCGACATCATTACCGGATTTTGTTCAGAAACCGAAGAAGAACACCAAGATACGCTCTCACTAATGCAATGGGTTGGTTATGATTTTGCGTATATGTTTAAATACTCCGAACGCCCTAATACTTTTGCAGCACGCACTTTCCCCAACGATGTTTCGGAAGAAGACAAAACCCGCCGTTTGCAAGAAGTTATCGACTTACAAAACAAACTTTCATTGCAGAGTAATTTGAAAGACATTGACAAAACATTTGAAGTATTGGTTGAAGGCGTTTCAAAAAAATCGAACGACAGACTTTTTGGTCGAAATTCTCAAAATAAAGTAGTAGTTTTTGACCGAAAAAATCATAACATTGGTGATTTGGTACAAGTAAAAATAATTAAATGCAGCTCTGCTACACTTTTAGGCGAAGCCATTTAAATAAATTTATTAAGTAATGTATCTTATTAGTTTGAATATAAGTATATTATAGTTTTAAGTAAATTATAAAATTTCATTTTATTCAAAAGTTATTTAATATATTGTGAACCAAATTTAATTGTATATTTACCAAGGCTTAAAATTTATTTGAATACAAAAATTGTTGCTTCAAATAAAATAGCACCGGTGCTTATAGTTTATTTCTGTTTTATGAAAACACACAACTTGTTGGAAATTGATTTCGATTAATTTATAATTTGAATAGAGTTAATTGTACTATTTTCAATGCGTTATCGATTTGATGTTTTTTGGAATACGGATAAAACGGATACTAAAGCAATTCTAATTTACTATGATTTTTATTGAAATCCGTGCTTTAAAATCCGTTTTATCTGCATTCCATTTTTTATTGTGTTGAAAAACAATCTACAATAAGCATTTTATTTTTCTTTTATATATTTCATAACGTACTTTACCAACATATTTTCGTCAATAGGTTTTGTTAAATAATCGTCGAAAATAGCTCGGTATTTTTCAATTTCATATTCCATGGCATAAGCCGTTTGAGCAATAATAGGCAAATTGGTGTGTTTTTCTTTTATAATTTTTGCGGCATCATCACCACTCATTACAGGCATTTTAATATCCATCAAAATTAAAGAAACATTGGGGTTTGATTCAACGATATCGATTGTTTCTTGCCCGTTTTTGGTATGTATCAGAGTGTAATTGAAATCTTCGAGCAAGTGCTCAATGTATAAGAAATTAAACTCTTCGTCTTCGGCAACTAATATAACTGGTTTGCTGTTAATTTCTGACAAAATTTGATGTGGTAAAGCATTGCTATTTACAGGTTTGTAAGGAATTGTAAAATAAAAAGTAGCGCCTTGATTTATTTCAGATTCAACCCAAATTTTACCACCCAACAATTCTACAAAACCTTTTGAGATGGACAAACCTAAACCGATTCCTCCAAAGGAGTTGTTGTTGGGTAAGTCAGCTTGCCTAAAACGTTCAAATATTTTGTCGTGCAAATCTTTTTTTATACCAATTCCGCTATCTTTTACGTAAAATTCGAGTTCGCGTTCGTTTAAACTGTATCCAAATTCAACATTGCCTTTGTAAGTAAATTTTAAAGCATTAGCTATTAAATTACTTAGTATTTGAGTTAATTTGGTTTGGTCGGTATATATTTCGGCATTTTGATTGTTTAGTGGATAATTAGCTGATAATGTAATGTTTTGTTTAAATGCTTGTTGCTTGAAAATAGTGAGCAAATCGATTATCAAAGTGTTAATGCAAACATTGTTAATCGAAATTTTCTCTTGCTTTGTTTCGAGTGAAGAGATTGTGAGTATATCCGAAACAATCGAAAGTAGCTGATTGCTACTATTTTGAATTATGGTTACAAAGTTTTTCTGTTTTTTAGCCGTTAATGCAGGTTTAGTAAGCAGAACGGAAAAACCACAGATTGCATTGAGAGGAGTTCTAATCTCGTGCGATAAATTTTGTAAAAAAGCTGTTTTTAAACCGTCGTTTTCTTCTGCTTTGTGTTTAGCTATTATCAATTCGTTCATGATTTGTTCACGCTCGGTAATATCAGTAAAGTTTAAAACAATTCCATTTACCGCTTCGTCGGACAGTAAATTAGTAAATGTAGTTTCTATCCAACTATATTTTCCCGATTTGTGCTGAAAACGATATTTTATTTGGGGTTTTGCGGCAGGATTGAGCAATATTGTTTCGATGGTTTTAAGTATGAGAGGCATGTCTTCGGCAAAGGTAAATTCATTTCCTGCATGTCCTAAAAATTCATCTTCGTTGTATCCAAAATGTCGCGAAGCGTTTGGGCTTGCATAAAGAAAATTCCCACTTAGGTCTATAATAGCAATTCCGTCGGGAGCATTTTCAATCAACGATTTGAATCTTTGCTCACTTTGCTCGGCACAAATTTTTGCTGTTACTAATTCTTTTTCGTTTTTTTTCCTTTCTGTAATATCAATGGCTGTAAAAGTGATGCCTTTAGATAAATCGTCTAAATCAATAGGAGTAGAAGACAATAAAATATCTACTATTTCACCTGTTTTCTTTTTCCATTGCGTCTCTACTAAACCCGTTCCGTATAATTGTATTTGGTTGTATTTTTCTCTTTCTACAAATTCATATTCATCAATAGAAGGATGAATCAAAAAAGAATCTTGCCCTATCAATTCCTCTTTTGAATAACCTAATAGTTTACAAATAAATTCGTTCACTTCTATTAGTTGTCTATTTTTAACCAAACCAATGCAAGTAGGAGCTACTCTGAAAATGCTTTGCAATCGTTTGTTGTTTTCTTCCGATTTTTGGTTCGCTTTAGTTAATTCTTCATTGTATTTTACTAGTTTTTGAATTATATCCGCATCGTGAGCATTTTCGCTCAAATTGAGCGATTCTATTAAAGCCAAATCCAACTCTATCACATTTTTAATCTGGTATAATAATTTTTCATTAACATCAGTAAAATTCTTCTCTTTGTTATTGAGTACACACAAAGTTCCAAAAGGCTCATTATTCGGAAAATTTAAAGGTATTCCCAAATAAGCAATCATGCCAAGTTTAACATCTACATTTTTTTTCCAAAATTCATCTTTCAGTGCATTGGGTATGTGAAGTTTCTGTTGTGTTTTAATCACAGTTTCGCAATACAAACCTTGCCAATGCTTTTTTGCTCCCACGTCGTAAGGATTGTCTTGATTTTTGCTCGAAATAAATACTTCCATAAATTCATTTTCCACTTTCATAATCAAAGCAGCAGAAATATTCATAATATTGGCTAATAAGTCAGCTATTTCTTGCCATTTAACAATAAAGCTGTCGGGTATTTTATAAAATGATTTCTGCATTTTAGCTTGTTTTAGTTGAAAAATAAAGAATTTATTATCTAACAAAAATTCGTTTTGATGTAGCTAAAGCTAAATTAAAAACATAGTAAACAAATGAAATTAAGTTCAAATATTAAAGTAAACAAAGGTAAGTAAAATAGAAGAAGAAAAAAAATAGTGTATTTAACTTTGCCAAAGTTTTTACTTTGGCAAAGAAAATTTTTATGTACTAAACAAAATTGAATTGTATTTTATTTGAACAAATGATTTAAATTAATTTGATTACAAAAAACATATTCAAAATATTAGTACTTATTTACATATTGCGTCTATATTGTCCTCCTACTTCAAAAAGTGCCGAAGTTATTTGTCCGATAGAACAATACTTTGAAGTTTCCATTAGATTATCAAAAATATTTTTTCCTTCAAGTGCAATGTGCTTCAAACCTAATAAGTAACTGGAAATAGTATCTTTGTGCAATCTATGCAAATTATCGATGGTTTTAATTTGTTGCCTTTTTTCCTCTTCGGTAGCTCTAATTACTTCGCGTGGAATAATGGTAGGTGAGCCTTTCGACGACAAGAAGGTATTTACTCCAATTATTGGCAATTCGCCATTGTGTTTTAGTCGCTCATAATGAAGCGATTCCTCTTGAATTTTATTGCGCTGATACATCGTTTCCATTGCTCCAAGTACGCCTCCACGCTCAGTAATTCGGTCAAATTCGAGCATTACAGCTTCTTCTACCAAGTCGGTCAGTTCTTCGATAATGAAAGAGCCTTGCAAAGGATTTTGATTTTTAGCCAGCCCAAGCTCTGAATTGATTATGAGCTGAATAGCCATTGCACGTCGAACCGACTCTTCGGTTGGTGTAGTGATGGCTTCATCGTAAGCATTGGTATGCAGAGAGTTACAATTGTCGTAAATTGCATACAAAGCTTGCAAACTTGTGCGTATGTCGTTGAAATCAATTTCTTGCGCGTGCAAAGAACGCCCCGATGTTTGTATATGATATTTAAGCTTTTGCGAGCGGTCATTTGCATTATACTTTAACTTCATGGCTTTTGCCCAGATGCGTCGAGCTACGCGCCCAAGTACAGAATATTCGGCATCAGTTCCGTTGGAAAAGAAAAACGACAAATTGGGAGCAAAATCATCTATTTTCATACCACGCGAAGCGTAATATTCCACATAAGTAAAGCCGTTGGCAAGCGTAAAAGCAAGTTGCGTAATAGGGTTTGCACCTGCTTCGGCTATGTGATAACCCGAAATAGAAACCGAGTAAAAGTTACGCACTTGATTTTCAATAAAATATTCTTGCACATCGCCCATTAATTTCAACGCAAATTCGGTGGAATAAATGCATGTATTTTGTGCTTGGTCTTCTTTCAAAATATCGGCTTGAACGGTTCCACGTACAGTCGAAATTGTCTGTTTTTTAATTTTCTGATAGACATCTTCAGGCAAAAACATATCGCCAGTTACACCCAAAAGCATCAATCCCAAGCCGTTGTTTCCTTCGGGTAATTCGGAATTGTATCGAGGTCTTTCTATTTGTTTTTCAGTAAAATATCTGCTTATTTTCGCTTCTACTTCTTCTACTAAATTGTTCTCGACAATGTAAATTTCGCACTCTTGGTCTATGGCTGCATTCATAAAATAAGCAAGCATTGCAGGTGCAGAACCATTAATTGTCATCGAAACCGAAGTCGCAGCATCAGTCAATCGAAAGCCCGAATAAAGTTTCTTGGCATCGTCGAGACAAGCTACCGAAACGCCCGAATTGCCAATTTTGCCGTAAATGTCGGGCTGAATGTGAGGATTTCCGCCATAAAGTGTAGGCGAATCGAAAGCCGTAGAAAGTCGCTTTGCGGGCATTCCGGCAGAAACATAATGAAACCGTTTGTTGGTTCGTTCGGGCGAGCCTTCACCTGCAAACATTCGTGTTGGGTCTTCGCCTTCGCGTTTCAATGGAAAAACTCCCGCAGTATAAGGGAATTCACCAGGCACATTTTCTTGCAACGCCCAACGCAATTTATCGCCCCAACTTTTGAACTTAGGAACCGCTATTTTAGGAATGCGCAAACCGGATAAAGTAGTAGTGTAGTTAATCAATTTTATTTCCTTGTCTCTCACTTGATAAACAAAGTAATCACTTTCTAATTTAAGTGTATTTTTCTCCCAATTTTTAAGTTTTAGTTCGTTTTCTTTGGTAAGCTTTTTGAGTTCTCTTTTGTAAAGTTTTTCGAGTTTCTTAACTATTTTCGATTCTTTATCTTCTTCATTTTCAATTATTAAATCCAATGTATTTTGAACAGAATAAATATTTTTAGCTGCATTGGCTTGTTCTTCAACCCATTGGTTGTAATTGCGAATGGTTTCGGAAATTTCGGACAAATAACGAACTCTGCTTGGCGGAATAATGTGAATTTTATTCGATTCGTCTTCGCTTAATTTAATAGTCGATTTAAAAGTAGTTCCACATTTTTCATTGATTAAACTCATCAACGATTTGTAGAATTTATTGGTTCCCTTGTCGCCATATTGCGAAGCAATACATGCAAAAACCGGCATTTTATCGAGCTCCTTGTCCCACAAATTGTGATTGCGTTGAAATTGTTTGCACACATCGCGCAAGGCATCGATAGCACCGTGTTTGTCGAACTTATTGAGCACAATAATGTCGGCATAATCGAGCATATCAATTTTTTCGAGCTGAGTGGGCGCACCAAATTCGGGAGTCATTACATAAAGTGCTACATCGCTGTGTTCCACTATGTTTGTGTCAGATTGTCCTATACCCGAAGTTTCGAGAATAATCAAATCGTAATCGGCATATTTCAGAACCGAAACGGCAGCGCTCACATAATTAGAAATGGACAAATTAGCGGCACGAGTAGCCAACGAACGCATATAAACACGTTCATTATTAACTGAATTCATTCTAATTCTATCGCCTAAAAGTGCGCCGCCCGTTTTGCGTTTGGAAGGGTCGACTGAAATAATAGCGAGTGTTTTGTCTGTAAAATCCATCAAAAAGCGACGTATAATTTCATCTACTAGCGACGATTTTCCTGCGCCTCCTGTTCCGGTAATTCCGAGTACCGGAGTGTGTTTGTCTTTTATCTCTTTTTTTATTTCATCTAAAATTGTGTTTTTTTCATTGGGGAAATTTTCAGCCGACGAAATAAGCTGAGCAATTGCCTTTTTACTTTTCTTTTTAATTTCGTCTTTTGAAATATTTACGTCTTTTCCAGTTGCAAAATCGGCAGTTTGCAACAAATTGTCTATCATACCTTGCAAGCCCATTGTGCGACCGTCGTCGGGAGAGTAGATTTTTGCGATACCATAATTTTCAAGCTCTTCAATTTCGGTAGGTAAAATAACACCTCCACCACCGCCAAAAATTTTAATGTGTTGGCAATTGTTTTGCTTCAACAGGTCGTACATATATTTGAAATATTCTAAATGCCCACCTTGATAAGAAGTTATAGCAATTGCTTGAACATCTTCTTCAATTGCACATTGCACAATTTCATGAACGCCTCTGTTGTGTCCCAGATGAATAACTTCAGCTCCCGATGCCTGCAAAATTCGACGCATTACATTGATTGCAGCATCGTGTCCATCAAAATTAGCTGCTGCCGTTACTATTCTGATGTGGTTTTTTATTTTATAGTTCATAAAAATAAAATGGTTTTATAATTGTGTAGTTCGTTCTTATAATTGTAAGTTTTTTAATTGAGTGCGAATATATGCACATAGTTAGAATTTATCAAATATATTTTGTTTGAAATGCGAAACAGTAAGCAAACTTACTTAAACTTTTTTATAAATAAAACGAAACAAAGTATTTGAAACTAACTGATTTGTGCTAATTGTTTTTATTCATGTAATTTTTTTCAAACAGAAGTATTCTTTTTTTAACTTTTTAGCGCAAAACTTTTTTATTACAAATATAAAATATTAACTTTGCGTTGAGAATTACAATAAAATTTGTAAATTTTCAAAATAGAATACTCATCTATAAAACAAAATAATTCTAATTAAATAAATCTTCCTTTTAAAATTTTGTCAGTTATGAAGAAACAATTTACAAAACTTTTGGCAGTGATAATATTATTGATTTATAGTCAATTAAATTTTGCACAAACAGCCACTCCGCCATCTGTAGGCAACGGAACAAGCGGTTCTCCTTATGAAATAGCAACTATTGAAAATTTATATTGGCTTTCAACCACTTCCGCTCAATGGGCAAGTGGAAAATATTTTAAACAAACAGCGAATATTGATGCTTCATCTGTAGCTAATTTTCCAACTATTGGTAATTCAACTACTTCTTTCAATGGGAATTACAACGGACAAGGTTTTCTCATCAGTAATTTAGTAATCAATAGACCGGCTCAAAATTACATTGGTTTGTTTGGAAGCACTCAAGATGGAAGCATTAGTAATCTTGGGCTTGTAAATGCATCGATTGTAGGTAAAGATTACGTTGGTAGTATTGTAGGGTTTAGTTTGGGGACAATAATTTCTAAGGTATTTTCCACAGGTACTATAACTGGACACGACTACGTAGGCGGTTTAATTGGTTGGGCAGAAGACGGAACTGTTGGTAATTCGTATTCGATGGTAAATGTAAGCGGAAATTCGAGTGTAGCTGGATTTATTGGAGTAAATAATTTTTGTACACTATCAAATTCTTATAGTATTGGCGCCGTTTCAGGCGCAAGTACTCTTGGTGGTTTTATCAGTCAAAATACTGGTGTAGTTACTAATTGCTTTTGGAATACCGAAACTTCGGGACAAGCTACAAGCACAGCAGGAGATGGCTTAACGACTGCCGAAATGAAAAATCTTTGTACTTACCCAACCGCTTGGTTTACTAGTAATTGGACTTTAAATTCTAGTTTCAATAATGGTTATCCAGCTCTTGCATGGCAAGGTTCAGCACATACAGCTTCTTGTTCAACTACATGGAATGGAAGCAGTTGGGATTTTGGAACTCCTACAGCTTCTACCGATGCAATTATAAATGGAAATTACAACGAACTGACTGGTTTTGAAACCAAAAACTTAACTATAAATTCCGGCTTTACTTTAATTGTGTCTTCTATGCAAACTGTAATTGTAAATGGCAATTTAGAAAATAACGGAACTATTTGGCTTAAATCACAACTTGGAAGTATCCAAGCATCAGGAGCTTTGATTACCAAAGCGGCTCTTACCAACAACGGTACAATGAAAGCCGAAAAATTTCTTACACTTAAAAATTCGGTAGGAAATAACAACTGGCATTTAGTAGGCTCTCCACTTGTAGGAAATTTGCCGGTAGAAAGTGTATTTTTAAATGATTATGCTTATCGATACAATTCAACTCTCGAATGGCAAACGCTTATTTCAGAGCAAGACCAAATAATTTCCAAAGAAGGATATTTAGTGCAAACTGTAAAATCTGGCGGTAAAAATGTTTTGTTTTCTGGTACATTCAACACTGGCGATGCTACTTTCACTCTTGTGCCTTCGCCCGACTCGTGGAACTTGGTTTCAAATCCTTTTCCTTCAGCAATTGATTTGGAACAAATCTCGTTGGTAAATGCTACTAATTATTTTTATGTGTGGAATTTAGCTGACCAAAATTATAAATTTTACATAAAAGGCGATGTAGCAAATAGTACCGCTAGCCCTTTTGTGCAATCCATGCAAGGTTTTTTTGCTGGTTTAACGGGTGCAACAAAATCGGCTGGTCCGACAAATAGCTCAATCACAATACCCAATACAGCACGTGTGGATAATGGAGTTTTTAGTCCTACAAAATCGAAAATCAACACCGCAAATTTGCATTTCAGCATTAATTCAAGTGAAAATGCCAATGACCATGTTATAGTTCGTTTTGGAGAAAGTGATTTTGTTGTTGAAAAATTCTTTTCACTAATTCCCTCAGCACCACAATCATACATCATTGGCGATAATGCCAATTTGAGTTTAACAACTTTTAGCGACCCAACTGCCGAACGCGTTGTGCCTGTTGCTTTTGAGTCGAGTTTGGAGGGAGAATATATTTTCAAAATCGAAAATTTGGGACTTTCAGCCAAAGTCCTTTTGTTTGATAGAATTTTGAATACATTTACAGAGTTGAACAGCGAAACAATTTATACTTTTTCGCACCTTGCAAGCAACGATAAACATCGTTTTGATTTGTATTTCAATCCTAAAACAACAGATTTAGAGCAAATTGAAAACGAATTGGCAACTATCTATTCTCAAAATCAAACAATTTGTATTCGTTTGGCAAAAAGTGAAAATACCACCATTTCAGTTTTCGACCTTAGCGGACGCAAACTTAACGAACTAACTACAAACAAACAAACAACCGAAATAACTGGCTTACAACAAGGCATTTATATTGTGAAACTTAAAAATACAAGTGGTTGGCAAACAGCCAAAGTGCTTGTAAAATAAATACTTTTTTTTTGAAAGCAGAACCCGCAAGAATCTAAAAGTAAAGAACTTGCGGGTTTACTATTCTAATCATCATCAGAAATTTATAATTAAAACTTCATAATATCTGAATGAAAGTAAAAACATTCCACATTCGCTTGTCAAAAGAACATTTGGCAAACGACGAAAATGCAATGAACGATTTTCTGAGCGACAAACAAACCATCAATACATTTGCCGATTTAGTAAAAACCGAAAAAATTAACTATTGGTCGATAGTTGTTGCTTTTACCGAAAAAGCTAACACTCACAAGGTAGAAGAGTCTTCCAATGAAACGTTGAATGAGAAAGTTCCCTCCTTTTCCGATAGCGAACTTTCAGAAAGTGAGCTTTTTATATACAACAAATTAAAAGATTGGCGTAGCGAACAAGCTAAAAATGAAGGTGTTTCTCATTTTTTGATTGCTCATAATCGCGAACTAATAGACATTGCCAAGCAAAATATTCGTAATATAACTGATTTAAAGCATATTAAAGGCTTTGGTGAAAAGAAAATTGCAAAGTATGGAATCTCACTAATGGAATTATTAAATTCATTTTAAACATTCATAATGCATGCATTTTAAGGCAAATATTATTTTTGAAATGTATTTTGCGAAGTTCTTTTTAATTTTTTTCAAATGAAAAAAATATTTTAACATTTTACAAAATACTGACTTCAAAGTATTTGTTATGCGTGCAGAGTAAATATAAAAAAATATTGAGCAAAAAAACATTGCATTTATCAGAAAATTATTATATTGTAACAATTTTCTAACAACATTACAATCAAATTGAGTAATATGATTAGCAGCCTTATTTTTATCAGTTTGTTGGCATTAGCCTTTACGTTTTTTGCCAAAAGAATTCTTTTCATCAAACGAAATATACTACTCGGACGAAAAGAAAAAATATCGGATAATAGCCCAAAACGCTGGCAATTGATGCTAAGTGTTGCGATAGGTCAGTCTAAAATGGTAAAAAGACCACTTGCTGGCATTCTACATATTTTTGTGTATGTAGGTTTTCTTTTTGTAAACATCGAAATGCTTGAAATTTTACTTGATGGTATTTTCAATACACATCGTTTGTTTTCTTTCACAGGAGGTTTTTACACCTTTTTAATCAATTCATTCGAGTTTTTTGCAATCGCTGTAATTTTAGCGTGTATTGTCTTTCTTGTAAGAAGAAACATAGGAAAATTGAAACGTTTTCATAGCGCCGAAATGACCAAAGGTCCAAAATTTGATGCAAATATTATTCTTTTTACCGAAATAGCATTAATGTCAGCTTTCCTTTTAATGAATGCTTCTGATGCAGTACTTCAAAGTATTGGTAGTGAGCATTATGTAAATACCGGAAAGTTTGCAATTAGTAGCCAATTGATGCCTTTGATTCAAAATTTGAGTGAAGGAACGCTTATTTTTATCGAGCGTTTTGCTTGGTGGTTTCACATAGTTGGAGTACTGATTTTTATGAATTATGTTACTTATTCAAAACATCTGCATATTTTCTTGGCATTTCCAAACGTTTATTACTCAAAACTTTCAAAAATAGGCTATTTGCCTAGCATGGAATCGGTTAGAAAAGAAGTAGCTTTGATGATGTCCGACCCGTACGCAGCACCTGCAAACGATTCGGAACAAGACGAACCTGAAAAATTTGGAGTGAGTGATGTGCAAGATTTTTCATGGAAGACACTCTTAGATGCCTATACTTGCACCGAATGTGGTAGATGCACATCGGTTTGTCCGGCTAATTTAACAGGTAAAAAACTTTCGCCTCGTAAATTACTTATGGACGTGCGCGACAGAAGTGAACAGATTGGCAATCAATTAGATGCACAAAAATCGAATTACAAACCCGATGGAATATCACTTCTCGATTACATTGCTCCCGAAGAAATTTGGGCTTGTACTACTTGCAATGCGTGTGCAGTGGCTTGCCCTGTGAATATAAATCATACTGAAATTATTTATTCTTTGCGTCGTTATTTAGTTATGGAACAATCGAGTGCACCTGCTTCGCTCAACAATTGCTTCAAAAACATTGAAAATAATGGCGCACCTTGGCAATTTTCACCCGAAGATAGATTACTTTGGACAGAAGAATAATTTTGGTTTTTGCTTTTAAACAAAAAACTTTGACAAAGCGTTACACCAAAATACGATAAGTAAAAAAAAATTACTATGTTTGCAAACGCACAATTTGTACAAATGAATTTATTTTCCTTTTAGTAATTTACATTTCCATTTTACTAAAGTATTGAAATTGTGTTAATTTCAATAACTTAATTGTTTTTTTCTAATAAAAAAGCAATTTATTTTTGTAATGTTACTTACAATGGTAAAACGAAAATTATTTACAGGCATTTGGTCTTTCAAAGAAGGATTTACTATTTCTATCGCGCTGATTGTCATTGCTTTGATAATGGAATATCTAACCAAAGGTACTGGTTATTCTATTCCGCCATTTCCATACAATTTAGCAGGGATAATAAGTTTTAGTGCACTGTTAGTTTTACTCAGTTTTTTTGAAAAAACAAATGCAGCTATTCGCTTCTTGTCGAGTGTTCCGGCAGCAATAACTTCAATTGTTTTAGTTACAATTTTAGCTGTTTTGTTGGGAAGCATTCCTCAAAATCAAAGTAGCTCAAGTTTTTTGCAAATAACAGGGCTTAACCATTTAACTTCGAGTTATTTATTTTTTTATGGATATTTGTATTTTTTAGTTTCTCTTGGGCTTACAACGATAAAAAGAGCATTTCATTTTAAGAAAAAAAATATTGGCTTTTTACTCAATCATTTTGGTTTGTATTTGATTATTGTAAGTGCAATTGCCGGAAGTGGCGACATAAAGCGTTTGTACATTACTCTTTATGACAACAATCCGGAATTTGTTTCTTTAGCTTATGGCGACAATAAAACAGAAGTACAACTTCCAATATCTCTGCGACTTATCAAATTTAATATAGAAGAATACAACCCTAAGCTTTTTGTGGTGGAAACAAGTACGGGCGATATAAAAAATGATGAAAACAAAATTTTATATCAGATAGATACAGTTCATTCGACTACATTTCAAAATTGGGACATTCGTATTTCAAAGTTCTTAAAATATGCACATTACGATTTTAAAGACAGCCTTTTCAAAGCCGATGAAAAATTGGCAGCTGTGCCGGTAGCTTTTATCGAAGCTGTTAACAAAATATCGAAAGATACACTCCGAGACTGGATTTCGTCGGGCAATTTTACTTACCAGCGTAAAAATATGCAACTGGGGAAAAACTTTATCCTATCAATGGCTGAGCCTGAAGCTAAGACGTTTATGTCTGATTTAGAGGTGAAAGATGAAGATGGAAATTTGCATAAAATAACCCTCAAAGTAAACGAACCTGCTACTATCGATGGTTGGAAACTTTATCAAGTTGGCTACAACAATCAATTGGGTAAGTGGTCGAATTACAGTGTGATAGAAATTGGCAAAGACAATTGGTTGTATGCTGTTTATACCGGAATATTTATGCTTATTTTGGGAGCTGTTTATATTTTATGGATAGGCAAAAATGTAAAAAAGGAAATAGATTTGAAGGCTTAAATAAAATTTAAAAGCTAAAAAAAATAACAGGATTTATAATTACGAATTTCTGTTTTTTTTAGTTCTTAAATTTAACAATTCTAATATAAATTTAAAAACAATAACAAAATGCGAATATTTTTTTTAGCGTTTCTACTAATGGTAACAACTCAAAGTTGTTTCAATAATTTGACAGAAATGGAAGTATTAGCCGAAGGCGTACACAAAATAGAAATAAAAGAAGTGTTAGATGGCACGCAGTACATATATTTTAAAGCAATTGAAGACGACGAAGAGTATTGGTATGCGACCATGAAAACAGAAATAAAAGTTGGCGAAACCTACTATTACAAAGACCCTTTGGAAATGCCAAATTTCACAAGTAAAGAATTAAATAAAACATTTGAAACCATTTATTTCTTGAATAATATCAGTACTTCTGCTAATTTTGAACAAGCTGAAGATAAAATGAAAGCAGCTCACGCGGGAGCACAAAATGAAAAAAGCGAAATTAAAATTGAACCTCTCGAAGGCGCTATTACAATTGCAGAACTTTATGCCAACAAAGAAAAATATGCTGGTAAAAAAGTTACCGTAAAAGGACAAGTTGTAAAGTTTAATTCAGGAATTATGGATATGTGTTGGACTCATTTGCAAGATGGCACAGAACATGAAGGTAAATTTGATTTAACTTTTACAGGTTTAGACGAATACAAAGTTGGAGATGTTGTTGTAATAGAAGGTGTTGTGGCAATTGACAAAGATTTTGGTGCAGGTTACAAATACGAATTAATTGTTGAAAAATCGGTAACTAAAAAATAATTGTCTTTTTACCTCTATTATTTGTTGAAATTATATAACAAAATTTAAATAAGCTACTTAACTAAATTTGTCTGTAAATTTTAGTTAAGTAGTTGAAACTCCCCCCTTGTTTATTTTTGAACGAATGCATCAAAAATAATAGCTTATATTTACTTAGCTTTTGCAATGAATTAACTTAACCCTTTTTAAGTGTATGAACAGAATAATAGATATTAATTCGGTAGAAGATATTTTACCCGTTTATAGAAATACTCCAATCAGCTTATTGCTTGAATATCATAATCTTGGTAGAGAATTTGGTACTTATTCGCAAGCTGAGTTGCTTGTTGGAATGTGCATGGACAATCGCAAAAAACTAAATATACCTCATAACTTTACCTATATTATTCGTTCGGGTGGAGGAAATTTACGACATAGTGAGTTTAAAGTTTCTTATGCCATAGCAGTTGGAAAAGTGAAATACATTGCAGTTATTGCCCACAACAATTGTGGAATGGTCAATTTGCATTTGCGCGAAGATTTATTTATCAATGGACTAGTAGAAAGAGCGGGCTGGGATAGAGCTATGGCAATAAAACATTTTAGGTATTTTGCGCCCAAATTTGAAATTGAAAATGAAATTGATTTTGTGCTTGCCGAAGCAAAACGGTTGCGCGAATGCTATCCCAAAATTATGGTTGCGCCACTTTTTTATAATGTTGATACCAATAAAATTTGTTTAATTCACGAAGACTAAAAAGAGTTTGTTTGAATAAGTATAAAAAAATAAAATGCACGAATCTTTTTTATTCGTGCATTTATTAAAAAATAAAATCTACAATTAGATTTGTCAATGTTCTAACAACGAAATATCGATAATTTCAAATTCAATAACACCATTTGGAATCGTTATTTCAACTACATCACCTTTAACTTTGCCTAGCAAACCCTTGCCAATAGGCGAAGAAATAGAAATTTTCTTTTCCTTTAAATTGGCTTCCGTTTCAGCTACCAGCGTGTATTCCATCACCGATTTGTTTTTAGTATTTTGAATTTTAACGGTCGAAAGAATTTGAACTGTATCACTACTAAGCTTCGATTGGTCAATAATGCGTGCATTTCTTAAGGTTTCTTGCATTTTAGAAATTTTCATTTCGAGCAAGCCCTGAGCTTCTTTTGCTGCATCGTATTCTGCATTTTCCGACAAATCGCCTTTATCGCGCGCTTCTGCAATTTGGCGCGAAATACTTGGACGCTCAACGGACTGTAAGTGTTCAACTTCTTGCTTTAATTTATTATATCCTTCCTCTGTCAAGTATATTATTTTTGACATATTTTTACAATTTAGTTACCAATAAAAAAAAGAGTACCTTTTTAGTATCAATAAAAGTTATTTAATGATTGATTTTTGTTATGGCTTTAACAGCCAATCGAATTTTGTACCGTTATCACATTTGTAAATCTACCATACCTTTTTCATAAAGAAAAAAATAGTTTGCTTTTTACTTTTTTAGATTTTTTCTAAAATGCTTTCTTTTGAAATAGTTCGCTCTTTTTCAATAATTTGCATGTAAAAGCAGTTTGTTTTATTGAATAAAATTGAACCAAACATAAAAAAGAAGTTTAATGAAAATCCCTTTTTTTCAGAGATAATCGGTTTAGTTAATCCCTTCAGAGTATAAAAATAAAAAAAGGGCAAGACCCTTTTTTGTACTTTTTCTTTTAGGTTATGTATTTGCGTACAAAGATAGATAAAAAAAATTAAATATCCAAGAAATATTGACTAAAAAAATAATATTCTTGCAATTAATTTTTAAGATTTCTAAAATTCATTTTTTATCAATCAAATAGAATGCACTGTTTTATTAATTTTTTTTTATAGATAAAAAAATAAGCTTTAGAGAATAAATTTCTAAAAATAAGAAGTGAACCAAACTTAAATTGTATATTAAATTTTCACAAGTGCTTAAAAATAAAAAAGTTAGAATGTCATTTCGCAGTTTTTTATGAAAACATTAAATCCTATTTATCGTGATTAATTGTTTAATTAATTAATTTTAATTATTTGTAAATGAAATAATTAAACTTAAAAAACAAATTCGTTGAGCTTAATGTTTTTTTCTTAAAATTTCATGACTAATGATTGCATTTCGCAAGTCGAAATCAAACTCTCCATTCTCTGGCTTGTAACCTTTTTTGAGCTTATCAAACTCATTAACATGCTCTATGTGAGGTTCGTGCTTTGGTTCTTCTTTAATGGGTTCTTCATTTTTAGCTTCTACTTTAAATCGGTTGTAGGTTTTGTCAGACATTGGGTCTTTTTTTTCGGGAAACGAAACATGCAAATTGGTTCGTCCCGAAGGTTCGTTTTTACCCAAAGCTTCAAAAACATTGACTTTAAAAACTGGAGCAGGTTTTTTTTTTCGATTTTTAAAAAAGCGAAGATAACCATAAATTACGCCTCCAAGTAAAAGTAGAAGCAATGCAATTCCGTATTTTGAAGTAATAAATTCGAGAAAACTCATATTTTATGTAAAATATTAAATAATTAGTTGACGAAAAAAATCAGAATGCAAATTTAATCATTTCTTTTTCTTTTTACCAAAAAACTTCTCATACCAGCGTAGATAAAATGGCAAATAATGTCCTGTGCGCTGTTTTCGTTTCACTTGTCGCATACGTTTTTTTTCGCGAGCAGTTGTTTCTTTATTCTTTTGTTTGAGTGCTTTACCTACATCTTCGTTGGTTTTGATGTACGAACCTTGATTTTGATAGAGCGACTTTTTATAAATTTTCTTCATTTTGCGAGTGCGCTTATCCTTTTGCCGTTTCAAACGAGGCTCTAACCGCTTGTATTTCTGCATTGTATCAGGATGAACCGGATAACCTCGTTGGCGCATGGCTATAAAATTTTCTTCCCACTTGTTGGGTTTTTGTTTTTCGTATTTTGCTATTTGTTTCGATATTTTCTTTTGCTCGTGTTGATTTAAGTTTCTACCGTCAAAGATATGACCATCAATTGTTTGAAAGTTTGAATTTTCTTTGCTTTTTGCGTCTTGAATTGGGTCAATGACTTTCTTTTTTTTGAAAATTGAAAATATTGATTTTTTTTCTTTAAAAGCATTGTCATTTTCGCCCCATTCGTTTGCGTCTCCACCTTTTTTCTTAAAAATGGCACACGAAGGAAAAAATAATGTACTAAGTACAACAAAAATAAGCGAAAGTATTTTTATTTTATACATTTTGTAGTTTGTTCGTTAAAAAAGTCAAAAAAAAATGAAAGGAATATTCTTTTTTTAGGGTTAACAAATTTTATTTTTTATCAAATGAATATAAACTTTCTCAAATTACATACTTCAAAAATCATACAAATATTACATTCAAAAAAAATGATTATTTTGAGTTCTTGCATCTTTGTTAAAAAAAAAAAATAATTCCGTACTCATTTATCAACTTTATAAAATATATTCTTAAAATATATAATTAACAGATTTACACTATTTAAAAAGACTTATTTAAATTTTTACTTCAAAATACATCTCTAAGTAACCAAGATTTTTAAAAATATGATTTTAAGCAATGAACCAAATTAAATTGTATATTCCGTTTTGCCAAGTGCTTAAAATTTATTTAATTACAAAAATATTTGCTCCAATCAAAAAAGCACTCGTGCTTAAAAGAAAATGTACTATCTTTGTACAAAAATTAAATTACGATAAAATTTATTGAAAAATAGCATGAAAAAACGTATCTTTTTTGTACTTAACAAATTACTATTAAGCATTGTACTTGTTTTAAGCTTGCCTATTGCTTGCGATAAAAATATAGTGGTTCCGTATGTGTATGTTTATTTCGAAATAGATATTAATCAGCCTGATATGCAAGACCTATTGCCGGTGGGAGGCAAAGTTTTTGTAAACGGCGGACATCGTGGGATTGTAATCTATCACAGCTCGATAGATAAATTTGAAGCTTACGACAGAGCTTGCACTTACCACCCTTATTCCGAGAGCCATGTAATTGAAAGCTCAAAATGGGGAGTCTTAACCTGCGACAACTGTGCTTCGGAATATGCGCTTTATGCTGATGCCATAACCATTAAAGGTCCGGCAAGCATTGCATTGCACAAATATACAGTTACTTACCTTCAAAGTTCGCAAATACTTATTATTAGTAATTGATATGTGATTTTGAACTACACGATTGTTTGATTTGACACGCGTATTTTCAGAGGAAAATATCAATTTATAGAAAGCAAAATAAAAAAAGATTTCAAAATCGCAAAAAATGATTAACTTTGCGAAATTATTTTTTTTGAAACAACTAAATGTAAAATTAGAAAAACTCTTTTTTTGAAAAAAATAAATTTTCTGATATTTTTACAAACATAAAAATACAACATACAACATGAGAATAGCAGTTCCTATTGAAGAAAATGAAGTAATTGCTCAACATTTTGGGCATTGCGAAACGTATATGATTTATACCATTGTTGATAAAAAGATTGACGACAAAGAACTTTATATAACAAGTACCGGACACGCTTGTCATTCTAATTTAGGCGATTTGCTTGCCGAAATTGGAGTTACTATCATGCTTGCCGGAGGTATGGGCGCAGGTGCAGCTAACAAATTAGCCGCCTCAAACATCGAAGCCATTCGTGGTTGCGAAGGTAATGCAACTGAAGCTGTTGAACTTTTTATTACCGGAAAACTTATCGACAGCGGTAGCAGTTGTGGTACACACGAACACCACCATCATCACGAACACAATCATGGTCATTCTTGTCATAATAACTAAAAGATTAACATGTTTTTAATTGGTATTACTTGAAGTAACAATTTTAATGTAACTTTTTAAATAAAATATTTAAAAAAAGATATTACATTTCATTGAGCTTAGATTTTATATTTATAAAAAACACTAAAATTCAGTTAATTAAGCAACTGAGTTTTAGTGTTTTTTTTGTTAAAAAATTTTCAGCTTTTTTTAATAAATATAATTTTATATCTAAAAATACTTGTGCTAAATTTGGAAAATAAATAATTCAAAAAAAAAGAAAGCAATGCAAAGTGTTAAAAATATATCAGTAAAAGAATTGCATCAAAAAATACTTGCTGGGGAACAATTTTATTTAATAGATGTTCGAGAACAATTTGAACGCGATATTTGTAATATAGGTGGTGAAATGATGAATTTTACAGAAATAATCAACAATTTAGACAAAATTCCTCGCGATATTCCTGTAATTTTGTACTGCCATTTTGGTGAAAGAAGTTACTTGATAACACAGATTTTGACCGAAAGTGCTAATTTTGACAATATTTGGAATTTAAAAGAAGGCATAAATGCTTGGGCAACCGAGATAGATACAAGTATGACAAGATATTGAAAAAAGAACAAAAATAAACTTGTTTGTTACAAAAAAAAATCGTAACTTTTCAAAAAAAATGAATACTTAAAACAATCAAAATCTGGAAAATCTTAATGCCACGATATTATAATTTGAAATAAAATTTAAATTAAAATTATCCGGTATAAATTTTATTTCGCAAAAAAAGAAATCATGAAATTATTACTTATTAGCAACTCAACAAATGCAGGCGAAGCCTATTTAGAATACCCCAAACACGAAATAAATAATTTTTTGGGTGAGATAAAAACGATTCTTTTTATTCCTTATGCGGCTGTAACTTTCAGTTACGATATTTATGCCGAAAAAGTTCAAGAACGATTAGGTGAATTCAATATTAAAGTAACCTCGATTCATCAATGTGCCGATAAATTAAAAGCTGTGCAAGAGGCTGAGGCTATTGTAATTGGCGGTGGAAATACATGGCAATTACTTAAAAGTTTGCAAGATTTGAATCTACTCGAAAGTATTTACAAGCAAGTTACTGAAAAAGAAATTCCGTATATTGGTTGGTCAGCCGGTTCAAATATGGCTTGCCCCACTATCAGAACCACCAACGATATGCCAATTTGCGAACCGTTGAGTTTCAATGCTTTGGGATTGATTCCCTTTCAAATAAATCCGCATTATCTCGATGCAAACCCAGAAGGACACGCTGGCGAAACCAGAGAACAACGAATTGAAGAGTTTATTGCTGTAAATCAGAAAATTTATGTGGTTGGTTTGCGCGAGGGTTGTATGTTGAAAATTCACGACAAAAAAGCGATGCTTATTGGTCCTAAAAAACTTAGGGTTTTCAAGTTTGACCAAGAGGCAATGGAATATGAAGCAGGTGAAAAATTGGATTTTTTGTTTTGTAATTAGAACAAACAACGAGTATATTCATTTTAAATCCAATCCGTTGATTGAAAACTCAGCTTTGCCAAAGTTCTAAAACTTTGGCAAAGCTAATAATCAGTCAATTACAAAATTTATTCGCTGAGTTTTTGGGCAGCTTTTTTGTTCGTCAACCCACTCGCTTGGGGTTTTTATTGATAAAATCTTTCCAACTATTGTATTGCTTCACTCCTTTTGCAACTCCTGTTTGGTAATAATGACACATTGCAGCGGCTAAACCATCGGTAGCATCGAGCATTTCGGGCATATCTTTAATTTTGAGGATATTTTGTAAGAAACCAGCCACTTGTTCTTTCGAAGCGTTTCCGTTTCCTGTAATTGCCTGTTTAATTTTTCGAGGCGAATATTCCATTATCGGAATTTTATGTGCCAATCCGGTTGCCATTGCTACTCCCTGCGCTCGCCCTAGTTTGAGCATTGATTGGACGTTTTTGCCAAAAAATGGGGCTTCTAAAGCCATTTCGTCGGGTTTGTATTCGTTGATTAACTGAGTTAATCGTTCGTAAATTTTTTCGAGTTTTACGTAAGGGTCAGTAAATTTTGACAAATCAATCACACCCAAAGCAATAAGTTTTGCCTCTTTTTTTACAACTTGAATCAAACCATAACCCAAAACAGAAGTTCCCGGGTCAATTCCTAAAATAATACGATCAGATTCCATCTTTTTAACTTCAAGTTATTTTTTAATTAATTTCCGTTTTCTACTTTGGCTCAATCCTATACCTAAAAGTATAAAAAATAAACCAACCAAAGTAGTATAATAAATCTGCTCGCCTAGTACAAAATGTATAAAAATTAATGCCAAAAAAGGAGATAAATAAACAAGGTTATTTATTTGAGAATTGTCAGTTACCATTTTCATCGCTTTCATCCACAGCAAGAATGGAAATGCTAGTTCAAATAATCCAACATAAATAGCAGCATAAAAACTTCTATTAAATTCTATTTCAAACATTTGAGGTGCAAAAAAAACAGAATACAAAGTCATAAGAATACTTGCTGAGAAGAAATCTAAAAACAATTTTGCCGATTCGCCGCGCGTATCTTTCACATTCAAAATCCAATAAAATGCCCAAACAACGGCACTAAATGCTGCCAAAAAAACACCAAAAGGTTCTTTAATTGAAATGCTCGAAACATTGCCTTGCAACGAAATAACCAAAACACCAAAAAAACTGATTAGAAGTGAAATGATACTAATTAACTGAAGTTTTTGTTTCAGAAAAACTGATGAAATTAGCACCAAAATTAGGGGCCAAGTGTAATTCATCGGTTGCGCAATTTGTGCAGGTAAAAGTGAATATGCTTTGAGCAAAATCAAATAATACGCTATCGGATTGAGTAAGGCTGATAAAAAAGTAAAAAGGTAATCTTTTTTCTGAAACTGAAATGCTTCCTTCAATTTGTTTTCAATCACTAAAAAAACAAAATACATAATTGTTGCAACGAGAGAACTTACATATAAAACCTGATAATAAGTTAGTTCAAAAAGCGAAAACTTGAAGGCAGTCGAAGCCGTTGACCATGATAAGATGGCAAGCAAAGCATAAATAAGTGCTGTTTTTTTTTGTTTTTCCATAATTTTGTAGCTTCTATACTATCTGCTAATTTTCTTGTAACGGTTCTTTTGGCAAATTCTTTATGTCGAAACTTAAAGCAGAAAGTAATAGTTGCATACCTAAAATTACAGGCAAAGCGGCAAGCATTACGGTGCCACTTGTTGCCGAAATACCGGTTTTTATACTTTGAGTCCAATAATAACTGCCAATTGAAAGCCCAAAAATAAAAAATACAAAACCTAAAACCAATTCCACACTTGCCGCATTGAAATCGCGCAAGAAATAACTGTAAAAGATACGTTTGAAAAAACGAACAAAATACTTGGGAGGAAACTCAAACAATACTTTGCGTATGCTCAAATTACTTACTTCGTCGGCATATTTTGCGTCCATCGGCATATCGGCAACTACGGCACGCGCTACTCCTAACCGAAAGAGCATATCGCTTTCAAAAAAATAGCGGTTTTCAATTTTATCCAGAGGCAACTGTTTGATAGCAGAAATGTGAAGGGCTGTAAATCCGTTAGTTGGGTCCATTATATTCCAATATCCATTCACAAATTTATTGATAAACGAAAGCATTGAGTTACCAAAAAGTCGAAGTTTGGGCATTGCCATAAGCGTATCGATGTTGTAAAAACGATTTCCTTTTACATAATCGGCTCTTCCTTGTTCTATTTTTTTGATAAGTGCCGGAATTAATTTGGGGTCCATTTGTCCGTCGCCATCGAGCTTTACAATTACTTCAATACCATCTACTAAGGCTTTTTTGTAACCTGTTTTTACAGCTCCACCTACACCCATATTTTTCTCATTGAAAAGCACTTCTACTCTTGGGTCTTTGCAATGTTCTTGCACAAAAAGCCCCGAATTTTCAGGACATTTGTCATCAACCACATAAATTTTGCAAATTTCAGAACCAATTTCTGGAATTAGTGCCAAGATATGTTTTTTTACTTTGTACGATGGAATTACTACGGCAATTTTCATATTTAAACGAACTTCTATTAAAAAAACTAAAGCAAAGAATCCAATTCACTTGCCGGATTTGCCAAAACAGCTTTGTCATTTTTAACAACTATCGGACGTTGAATGAGTTGTGGGTTGTTAACTAGAATTTGAATCCACTCAGTATCAGAAAAATCTTTTCCTTTGAAATCGCTTTTGTAAAGAGCCTCGTGTGTGCGAACTAATTCGACTGGCTTTTTATTTAGTTTTTTCAAAATTTCTGTCAAGCTTTCTATGGTAAAAGCATTTTCTTCTTTAAGATAAGTAATTATCTCTATTTCAGACGATTTGCTTTTTAAATATTCTAAGCCTGCTCTACTTTTAGAACATCGTGAGTTGTGATATATTGTGTACATTTTTTTACTAAATTGTTAAATTGTTAAATTGTTAAATTGTTAAATTGTTAAATTGTTAAATT
>DZBP01000021.1 GCA_022729915.1 Draconibacterium orientale
TCAGTTTTTTAAATAGCTTATTTACATTCCAAATTTTGCTCGGAAATCTTAGTTATTAAAAGGTGAATTTTCAAAAGAAATCAATTTTTTTACTTCACAAGTAGTTAATGTTTTAAAATGTAGCAGTGTTAAATTTTAAAATGAAATATTAATGTATCTGGTTAATTATAATGAAAAAAATAGTGATTAAATGATTAAAATAATTCAATTTATTGTACTATTCTACATTTTTTCTATACCAGTTTTAGGACAAAGTTCTACTTGCTGGCCTTCACTTAGAGGAAATGTAGCTTTAACAGGTAAAACAAAAGTAAATATACCTGAAAATTTAAAACTTCAATGGACTTTTAATACAGGTGATATAATAAAATCTTCTCCAATTTTTTGCGGAAAAACTATTTTTGTAGGTTCAAATAATGGTTTTGTGTATTCTATTTCTAATAGTGGAGAACTGAATTGGAAGTTTAAAGCTGAGAGTTCAGTCGAAGCTTCACCTTTGTATTTGCATGGTATAGTGTATGTTAGCTCTAATAGTGGATTGCTCTATGCTTTAAATGCTAAAGACGGAAAATTGATTTGGAAATATGAGACTGATGGTCAAATTTTAGGTTCTGCTAGTTGGGTTTATACTAAAAATAAGGAAAAAAAGCTAATTTTAGTAGGAAGCTATGACTTTTTTTTACATGCTTTAGATTCAAAAACAGGAAAAGTAGAGTGGAAGTATGAAACCGATAATTTTATAAATGGCTCGCCTGCGACTAGCGAATCGGCAGCTATTTTTGGTGGCTGCGATGGTTTCTTGCATTTAGTTGCTATCCAAAATGGTAAACAGCTTGCTAAAATTGATATTGGTACTTACATAGCATCTTCCCCTGCTTACGAAGATGGAAAAGTCTATTTTGGAAATTACGATGGAGGTTTTTATTGTTTGGAATTGAAAACTAAGAAAAGTATTTGGAAATATGAAGGAGCTGGCGGTTTTATTGGTTCTCCTTCAATTGGCGAGAATGAAATTGTAATTGGCTCGCAAGACAAAAATTTATATTGCTTTGAAAAGAAAACAGGTAAATTGAAATGGAAATTTCCTACTTTGAAGAAGATAGACGCATCGCCTATAATCGCAGGCAATAAAGTCGTTTTTGCTTCTAAAGATGGAAGAGTATATTTACTTGATTTAAAGACAGGTAAAAGAATTTGGTCTTACGAAATTGGTAAAGGAATTACAGCTACTCCTGCAATAGTTAAAAATACTTTGATTGTAGCTGGCGAAGATGGAAATATTTATTATTTTTCGGGAAAATAATTTTATTTTCTAATTAGTATTTTATTAATTTAAATATTTTTTTATATTTTTTTATTTATTTAATTAATTAGTTAGGTTATTATGAAAATAGTAAATATTGTTCCGGGTTTTGGTGGTTCGTTTTATTGCGGTAATTGTTTGAGGGACAGTGGATACACAAAATCATTGATTAAATTGGGGCACGATGCAATAATGCTTCCAATATATCTTCCATTAACAATTGAACAAACTGATATAGAAGATGATACACCACTTTTTTATGGCGCAGTAAATGTTTATTTAAAGCAAAATTTTAAAATTTTTAGGAAAATGCCAGCTTGGCTGGAAAGATTTTTTAATTCAAATGCAATTCTTCGATATGCCGCTAAAAAAGCTGGCTCTACAAGGGCTGATGGTTTAGAAGAAATGACTATTTCTATGTTAAATGGTGCTGAAGGTTTTCAAGAAAAAGAACTCCAAGAATTGATTGATTTTTTAAAGAATTATGAAAAACCTGATGTTGTTCATTTGTCAAATGCTTTATTAATGGGAATGGCAAAAAAAATAAGACAAGAGCTTAATATTCCGGTAGTTTGTTCACTACAAGATGAAGATGTATGGATAGATGCCATGAAACCAGATTTTCAAAAGAAATTATGGGATTTATTACATGAAAAATCTAAAGATATTGATGCTTTTATCGCAGTAAGTGATTATTTTGCCGAATATATGCTAAAAAACATGCGTCCATACACTGAAAAAATGCATACTATTAACATTGGAATCGACACTTCTTTGTATCAGGTTACAGATTTTAAAGAAATGCCTAAAGCTGTTGGATTTTTATCGAGAATGTACGAACCTCATGGTTTTGGAATTTTTATTGATGCATTCATTTTATTAAAACAGAATCCTGAATTTAAGCATATTAAGGCTGTTGTAACTGGTGGAATGACTGCCGATGATAAAAAATTTGTGAAAAAACAGATTAAAAAATTAAAGAAAAATAATTTATTTTCTGAAATTGAATTTATAGAGGAATTTAAAACCGAAAAACTTTTTTATTTTTTTGATAAAATTAGTATACTTAGTGTACCGGTTTTAAAAGGTGAAGCCTTTGGAACTTACCAAATTGAAGCACTTGCTTCTGGAGTACCTTTGGTACAACCAAATCTAGGTGCATTTCCCGAAATAGTCAAAAATACTGGTGGTGGTGTTATTTATGAGCCAAATACTCCTGAAGAGTTAGCTAAAACTTGGGCTAGTTTACTTGTAAATCCTCAAAAATTGAAATTGATGAGAGATAATGGCATAAAGTTAGTAAATGAAAAATTTACAAGTATGGTGTTAAGTAAAGAAGTTTTGACTATTTATGAGAAAGTCGTATTGAATTTTAAAAATTAATGATTATTTATCAAATTTATTTAAATTATTCAGTGTTTATTAATTTTTTTAAATAAAATAAAAAGAAGGATATTATGTTAGTAGATATTCAACAGGTTAATAAATATTATCAAATTACTTCATTACAAAAGCGTGAAGTGTTGATTGATTTAGACTTAGAAATAGCTAAAGGCGAGACTATTGCAATTGTAGGACGTTCTGGTTCTGGAAAAAGCACATTGTTAAATATTATTGGTTCTCTTGATATTCCAAATTCGGGTAAAATTATATATAATGGAATAGACTTAACTCATTATTCTGAAAATGAAAGAGCTAAATATCGAAATTCTTCAGTAGGTTTCGTTTTTCAATCGCATCATTTATTGCCTCAACTTACTCTTCTCGAAAATGTTTTATTGCCGCTAGTTGCTCAAAATGACAAATCAAAACGTGAAGAAGCTAAGCTTAGAGCCTTAAAATTAATTGATTATGTAGGCTTGAATCAAAATATTACTCAATTCCCGAATCAATTATCTGGTGGTGAATGCCAACGTACTGCGGTGGTGCGTGCTTTGATAAATCAACCGGATTTAATTTTAGCTGATGAACCAACGGGTTCGCTTGACGATATAAATGCGGATTTAATTATAGATTTGCTTTCCGATATAAATAAAAAATATGGTATTACTCTTGTTATTGTTACGCACTCTGAAAAAATTGCTCAAAAAATGCAGAAAGTGCTTTTGCTTGAACAGGGTAGATTGAGAAAAATTTAGTTTGGTAGAATTTTATTTTAATATTATTTTGAATGACTAAGTATAAATATATATTAAGAAATTTACTTTTTCACTGGAAAAAGAATCTTGCTGTTTTTGCTGCCATTTTATTGAGCTCGGCAATATTAAGCGGAGCTCTTATTATTGGCGATTCGGTGGAAATGAGCTTACGAAATATTGTCGAAAGTCGTTTAGGCAGAGTAAGTTATGCTTTAATATCTGGTGAACGTTTTGTGCGTTCCGAATTGGCTTTAGATATAGAAAAAAGCACAAAAGCAGATTGTGCTCCTATTTTGTTACTTGAAGGAATAGCTGCAAATGTGTCAGAAAATTTGAGAATTAATAAAGCTTCAGTTCTTGGTGTTGATTCGCTTTTTTGGAAACTTTCAAATATAGCATCTTTTAATCTTGCTGAAAATGAAATAGTTATTAGCCATAATCTTGCTTTTAAACTTAAATTGTCTATTGGCGATAATTTATTACTTAGAATGTCAAATGCTTTAATTGTTCCTGTAGATGCTCCTTTCTCATCAACTGACAATTCCGAAACTGTTTTAAGTTTAAAAATCAAATATATAGCTACTGATAAACAGCTAGCACGCTTTAGTTTGAAAAACGACCAGAAATCACCGTTTAATATTTTTATTGACAGAAATTTTATTGCTAAAAATTTAAAAATTGAAAATTTTTCAAATGCTATTTTAATATCAGAAACAAATGCAAATGTAGAGAAATTGGATAGTATTTTAAAATTAAATTGGAAATTAGCTGATGCCGGTTTAGTTTTTAGAGATTTACGCAATAATAATGACTTTGAACTAATTTCCAGCAGAGTCTTTATTGATAATATTATAGCAGAAAAACTTGAAAATCAAAATATTAGTTCTACAAAAAACTTAACTTATCTAGTTAATTCATTGCAATTTAATCATAACTTTTCACCTTATTCGTTTGTTGTTGCTACCGATATTTTTGACGATTTGGAATCTTCTGAAATTATGGTAACAGATTGGTTATTAGAAGATTTAGGTGCAAAAATTGGTGATACTATTTGTTTAAATTACTTTGTAATTAATTCGTTGAAAAGGATAGAAGAAGCGCAAGCTTTCTTTAAAATAAAAGCTGCCATTTCTTCTGATAATGAACAAATTGATAGTTTATTAATGCCAAATTTCTCTGGAATAACCGAATCGGAAAATTGTAGAGATTGGGAAACTGGAATACCAATTGATTTAACAAAAATAAGAGATAAAGATGAAGCTTATTGGAATAAATTTAGAGGTAAACCAAAGGCAGTAATTTCTTTAAAATCGGGTATTAAATTATGGAGTAATACTTTTGGTAATTATACAAATTTGCGTTTTAAAGGAAATGAAATCACTAAAAATGAAGTAGAAGCGAAATTGATGAATGCCTTGAATCCTATGGATTTGGGTATTCAATTTTATTCAGTTCAGACAATTGGTCAGAGAGCAGTTGATAATGCTGTCGATTTTGGCGGTTTATTTTTGAGTTTGAGTTTTTTTGTAATTGCAGGAGCTCTTTTACTCCTAGTGATTATTTTGAAATTAAACATTGATTTTCGTTTGCATGAAGTTGGTATTTTAAATGCTTTGGGACTTTCTAAATCTCAAATTGTTAGCATTATTGGTTTTGAGGCTGGTTTAATTGCTTTTATTTCTGTTATTTTGGGTTCGTTTCTTGGTATTTTATATACTAAATTGCTGCTTTTAGGATTAAATTCTGTTTGGGCTGATATTGTAAGAACAGATATGTTACAATTGTATATTTTACCAAGAACAATTATTTTTTCGATATTAATTAACTTTTTAATTGCTTTGGCTATTCTATTTTGGGTTATTAATTCAAAACTAAAGGAAAGTATTATCAAACAAATTAATGTAATAACTTCAAACACTGAGCCTAAGAATCTTTTTTGGATCAAAATTTCTTTCTTTGCAAGTGTTTTATTAAGTTTTTTACTTTTATCTTATATTTTTGCAAATTCACTTGAAATAAGTACGGATTTATTGATGCTAACAAGTAGTTTTATTTTTATTTCTCTTATTCTGGCTTTTTATATTTTGATGATTTCTTATGCTACTAAAATTAGGAAAACAGCTTTTTCTTTTACTGGATTAATTTTTAAAAATTTAACCAAAAATAAATCACAAAGTTTATCAATTATTATTTTGTTAGCTCTTGGTGCTTTTACTATTTTGGTAACTGCTTCTAATCGAAAAACATTTTTCGATTCACACTTAAAAAATACTTCTGGAACTGGAGGTTTTTTGTTTTGGGCTCAGAATACTTTACCTATTGAATACGATTTGAATACTTTAACGGGAAAAACTGCATATAATTTACAAAATATAGCAAATTATAATATTGAATTTTTACAATTTAGCGTGCTTGAAGGCGACGATGCTAGTTGTTTGAACTTAAATCAAGTTTCAAAACCTTCTATTATGGGAGTAAATGCCATAAAATTGGCTTCTCGCCGTTCATTTTCTTTTTCTCAATCACTTTTTGACGACGACAAAACCTGGTTGGTTTTAGAAAAGGAAATGGGTAAAGATGTCATTCCGGCTATTGCCGACCAAACTGTAATTACCTGGGGCTTAATGAAATCGGTAGGTGATACTTTAACTTATTTGAATGAAGCGGGCAAAGAACTAAAACTTGTTTTAGTAGCAAGCTTGAATAGCTCTGTATTTCAGGGACATATATTAATTTCAGATAAAATTTTTTCTAAGAATTTTCCCTCATCAGGTGGTTCAAAAGCAATGCTTATTGATGGAAGTGATTCAAAAAAGGAACTCATTGCTGATGAGTTGAACAACGCTTTGGTTGATTTGGGAATTGAATTAGAACCTACTAATGAGCGACTTGCCGAGTTTAATTCGGTTACAAATACTTACTTAACTGTTTTTATGATTTTAGGAAGTTTAGGTATTTTAATTGCCACCATTGGAATGGGAACAGTTTTGTTACGTTCTGTTTTGCAGCGTAAAAGTGAACTTGCGCTTATGCTAGCAATTGGCTTTTCCAAGAAAAAAGTTTTCAGGCTTATTGTTTCCGAATATCTTATTCTATTGTTGGTTGGTTTATTTATTGGTTTATTTTCGGCATTAGTGGGCGCAATTCCAAGTATTTTAAGCAATTCTTTTTCTGCCTCATGGTTATTTGTAGTGGCTGTAATTTTACTTGTATTTTTTAATGGTTGGCTTTGGATATATTTAGCAGCTAGAACTGTAATAAAAAGTAATTTGGTAAATGCTTTGCGAAGCGAATAATTTTTCATTCAAAAATTTGTAAAATCAATTTTTTTTCATAAATTTAGCTCAAAGTGTTGCTTTTTTTCGCAAATTTTTACTTTTTTTGATAGCTTCTTCTCTTTTTTAACAAATTTAATTATTTATTTGTTAAAAATCTCTAAATTCATTATAAAAAAACTTGGTTTTGTCCAAATTTATATTTTTTCCTTAATTTTTTATTTTGCATTATTGATTAAAACTCAGATTTTGAGTAAATTATATTCCATTTTCTTTTTAATATTTCAAAAGTTTTCATTCTATTTTTAGTTTCATTTTTTTTCTTTTTTTGCCAAGTTTGCAACTTTATTGTAACTTTTGCTGTTCTATATTCTGTAACAAAATTTATTCAATTTCGTATCAATCTTAGGTATAAATACTCATAAAGCTTACAATTTTCAAAATTTATTAGCTTTTTTCGATGTTTACTTGTTTTTTTTATGCTTTACATTTACTAATTCTTTCATATTTGTTTGCAAATAACTTAATCTAGTGTTTTGTATTTGAAAATGTAACCAAATTAAAAGGTATTTTGTTTTGGTTGCAGTAGTGCTGTGTTTTGGCAATATTAAATGTTTTATTTATTGAAAATTAATTTTATAGGAATATGAAAAAAAAATTATTCGTATCATTTAAACTTAAAAGCTTTTTTTTACTTATAAGTTTAATTTTAAGCACTCATTTTCTAGATGCTCAAACTGTATTTTATTCGCAAGGCGATGGTAATTTTAGCTCATTATTTAATTGGGATACAAATACTAGCGGTGGAGCTACTGATCCTTTGGCAGTTGAACTTACTGATGGTTTGAATATTTTTATTGTTCAAGATGGACATCATATTGTTGTAGATCAAGATATTAATGTAAAGAAAATTCAAATTGGACAAGGGGGAGTTCAAGCAAAATTGAGCATTGGAAATAATACAACCGTGCGCAATTTAGTTTTGGGTGAACTGGAAATCACACCAAATTCTATTTTGGGTGTTAGTGATTTCATTACTACGCATTTACTTACTCTTAAAGGCAATTTTATAAACAATGGAACAGCCGATTTTAAATTTGCTAATTACAAAGTTTGTAATGTAATACTTGATGGCACTTTTTCAATTAGTGGTACTAATTCTCCCCATTTCAATGACTTAAAGTTTTATAATGGAGCAGTTACTGCTGCTGTAAGTTTTGATATAAATGGCAATCTTGTAATTGAAAATAATGCCGATTTTAACGATGGAAATTTGCTTCACACAATTTCTGGAAACTGGACTGAAAATGGAACAGGTGAGCGTTTAGGCACAGGGACTATTCAATTTGATGGCTCTACTATTCAGGCAATTATTGGATATGGTATTTTTCAAAATATGATAGTTAATGGCGGAAATACGCTTATTATGAATCAAAATACCACTATCAACGGAGATTTTTTATTGACCAACAACACCATTGTTAATACGGCTTATACGCACACTTTTAAAGGAAATTTTACTGTTACCGATGGTTCGTTTATTGATGCAACCAATGGAACTTTTGTTTTTGATGCCAATACACAAACTCAAAATTTGAACGTTGGATTTACCAACGGACTTAGTGCTGTTTGGTTTTATAGAGTTTATTTTGATAATGGAAACGCCGCTTTTCCTAAGAATTTTAATGGCGAATTGCGTGCAAAAACCACTACTTACATTTATCCAGATGCGGTTTTGAATGGCGATGTAGATAGAAATCACGATTTAAACGACCTAAGAATTGAAGGACAATGCAACCTTTTAGGCACAATTATTTTGAAAGGCGGTACAATATATAATCATTTGGGTAACGATATTTACCTCACTAACAATTTAATCATTCAAAATGGTGTTCACTTAAATGCTGGCGATATTTTACATTTGAATGGCGATTTTACACTTGCTACAGGATATTTCGTAGTTTCAGATGGAGCGCAGTTAATAGGCGATGCGTCAAAAAGTATGTTAGTGAAAGAAGCGACCAGACTTTATATTAGAGGTGCAAATAATTTTCCAACAGGTTTTGCGTCTATCACATTGCATGAACGCTCGTATGCGAGATACGATGCGAACATGAATCAAACTATTAAAAGTGGTATTCCATATGGTGGATTGGAAATGTATTATCAAACAAAAACCGCTGAAGGTGATTTGGATATAAATTACGGCGTAAGCATGTACCAAGGAACTTTTGATATGGGAGCTTACACTCACACAATAGCAGGACATATTTATAATGATAACACTTACGATGCAAATTATTTAAGCACAGGAACTGTAATTCTCGATTCACCCAACGCCGACCAGTACATTTACAGCACTGATGGCGGTTCGTATGTTTTTAACAATCTTTATTTTACAAATCCAGCACCAACTGTTGTCAGAGAAAAAAGAATTTACAAAAACATTCAAGTAACTGGAAATTTTTCGATTACCAACGCAGGAGGAGATGCAAGTAGATATTTGAATTTTAATATCTATGATTTTGAAATTCAGGGAAATAATGGAAGTTTTACTCTTGGTGCAAATGTACGATTATATACCAATGGTTCAAACAGTTTTAGCAACACAGTGCAATCTTTCGACCTTTTGGGCGGATTAGTGCAACTTCATTCAACCTCAACTGTTTATTTTAACAGACACCTTTCTGACCAATATCTTCCAGCTTTTGGCGCACTTTTGGCGTATGGAAATGTCGATTTTTGGGGAGATGGGGAAAAAATTCTTCAAGGAACTTCACTCGATATTAATGGAAATATTACCCGTTCTGGCTACACTTCCATTTTTAAAGATTCGGGTAAAAATGTAAATATAGCCGGAAATTGGAATTTAGGACTTGGATTTACCGAATTGACTGGAACTGTTATTTTTGACGGTGCATATCAAGAAATTGGAACTTCTAATTACAACCATGTTACTTTTGCCGGAACTAATACCAAAAAAATAATCGGTGCTATGTATATTGCCGGAAATGTTACTATAAAAGGAAATTCAACGGTCGAAAATCCAGCTAGCACAATTTATATGCAAGGAAATTGGCTCGAAGAAGCAAATGCCCTTTTCAAACAACCTACAAGTTGGGTTGTTTTTAATGGTGTTGATAATCAAACTATTACAGCTCAATCAAATTCATATTTTGGAAATTTTAGAATTGATAAAGCTGGCGTAAACAAAACAGTTACAGCCAATTCAAATTTTACCGTTAAGCAGTCGTTCGATTTTATTGAAAACAATGGTTCGTTCGATTTGAACGGAAAAACGTTGTATTTAGGTTTGAACTGGAATTTTAGACTTGGTTGCATATTTAATGGAGGAAACGGAAAAATTGTTTTCAATGGAAATGATTATATTCAGTATATTCGAAATTACAACGGAAATATTATTTATCCAAATTTAGAATTTCAAAACAATGCCTTTAAATATTTAGAACAAGATACTTTTTATGTAAACGGAAATTTTGTAATTGACAAATCGGTTGTTAATGCCGGAGGTTGGCATATTTATGTATCAGGAAATTGGACAAATACTGGAACTTTTCAGCATTCGGGACACGTAATTTTGAATGGTGCTGACCAAACTATTGGAACTTCTCAATTTTACAATTTATATGCCGATGGAAGCGGAACAAAAACCTTAGCCGGAAACATTCAGCTTAATGGCTCGCTCGAAATTAGAGACAATGTAACTTTCGACATTTCGCCTAATAATTACACCATTTCTTTGCAAGGAAATTGGCAAAACGACAGCACAGGCTCGTTTTTAGCCAGACAAGGAACAGTTGTTTTTCTAGGCAATTCTTCTATTGTTTGGACAGGAAAAGGAAACAGAGTTTATGGAACCAGTCTTTTGTTTTTGCCTCCAAAACCCGGGTTAAAGGATTTTTACAACGTTGAAGTTTCACAAATATCAGGCGCCGGACTTAGAGTTAGAGGCGATATGAGAATAGAAAATAATTTCATTATCAACTCAGGAACGCTTTGGCATTCCGAAAATCCGGTTAATTTTGGTGTAAACGATATTTCTGTGGGCGGTAATTTTGTAAACGAACAATATTACGGATATGCTTACGAACCCGGAATGTTGATTTTAAATGCAACGAGCGGAACTAAACGTTTTAAACCCGGAATTAACAATTACGGACATGTACTTATAAACGCTGACCCTTCGGTAAAATATGTTTTAGAAGGTGTTTTTTACATGGAAAATAATTTCGATTTTCAATTAAATAACGCTACTTTTGATTTGAACCACAACGAAATGCGCATGTGGGGAAGTTCTGGTTATGTAAATTTGAACAGCGGGACTTTCGAAATTGATTCGGCTGCCATTTTGAGAATGTATTCGGGTGCTCGAATCAACAACAATGGCGCGGTGTTTAAATTAGTAGGTACAGAAAATACTCCTGCAACTCTTTCCGTTTCAACTACTGGAAACTATGATTTAGTACAAACTGCCGGAGTTTTTCATGCAAAATATTTTAGAATTGAAAGCACTCGAAATGCTGGTATTGATATTCAAGGTGGAAGTATTGACCCAGTCAATAATTTTTCGGAAGGAACATTTACTTCTGGTATCGGAACTTCGTATATTAGTTTGAATGGTTTGGATTTAGGTGCAGGAATTACTCCTGTAAATACCGGTTTTAATATAGGACCTACAAACAATGTAGCCAGAACTTCTGGCAGTGGCACTATCAATTTTCAAAACGCAACGGGTTCGCTTGCCGGCGAAAATTACGACAATGACCCAATTAGCATTGTAAACTGGACTTATCCGGGTGTTTATGCGTGGACAGGAGCAGGTGATGGAACCAACTGGGACGACGGCGCAAACTGGGCAAGTGGAACAGTTCCGACTTCTAGCTCTAATGTTATTCTCGACCATTCCACCGTTGCGGCGGCATATACTGTTCGCATTCAAAATACAAATGCTGTTGTTAATCGCCTCACAATGGATATTCAAGCAGGTGATGCTATTAATTTGGTACTTGATGGTAAGGAACTTACTGTAAATGAAAATCTTACAATTAATTCAGGAGCTACATTAACCCAAACTCAAACCACTGATACCATACGAATAGCCGGAAACTGGTCAAACAATGGCACATTTTCACCCGGCACTGCTACTGTTTTGTTTAATCCGCTTAGTGGAACCAAAAATATTATCAATTCGCTTTCAAGTCCTTTTTATAATGTAAAAGTAAAAACGGGAGGAGCTATTTTGGCGTTAGCTTCTAATATTGAGATTAATAACGATTTAGAATTTGCAAAAGGTGTTTTTGACGCTTCGGCAGCTTATAATATTTATGTTCGCGGGAATTGGCTAATGCGCGGAGGTTCATTTTTAGCACGTTCTTCTACTGTTTATTTCGAAAAAGGCGGAAATTCAACTCAAACAATTGAAGGTGGTGCTTTTCATAGCGTTATTTTTAGCAATAAATTAGCTTCGGGTACAGCATTGAAACAAATTTCGTCAAATATTCTCATCGAAAACGATTTAACTATTCAAGCTAACTCGGTGTTTGATGGTGGGCAGTACATTGTGTATTTGAAAGACGATTTGCTCAATTATGTGGGCGATGCCGGATTTATTCAAACAGGTAGCGGAACACTCGTTTTGAGCGGAGGCGATCAACTCTTTGCAACCACCGGTTTTCCTACTACCATCAACAATTTAATTTGTGCCGGAACTGGTAGAAAAGAAGTGAGAACCAATTTGAATGTAAACGGAGATATTAGCGTAACTACCGGAAGTTTAGATATTTACGATGGTTTTTTTGTAACAGGAAATGGAACAAACTCACTTATTCAAACAGGTTCGTATATATATGTGCGTGGTGCGAATAATTTCCCTCAAAGTTTTGAAAACATTGCATTAAACAACGGATATGTTTATTATTATGCCGATGTTCCACAAACTATTTATCCTACAACTTATTACAGTTTGCTTTTTGGAAGACCTACTGTGGGTGTTATTGCCGATAAAATTGTAACGAACAATTTGTTTGTGAATGGAGGAATTGCATTGTACGACCAAACTTTTCTTCGTGTGAACAATTACACCATAACGTTAAAAGGTGGAATTGATTTTTATCCTTTGGCAAAACAAATTGAGTGGGGTGCAAACGGAACGTTGATACACAATGGAGCTGACTGGACTATTGATGGTGATATTACCACCTTCAACAACTTATTTCTCACAGGAACCGGAACTAAAAGTTTTTGGTATAGAAGTATGAAAATTACTGGCGACTTGACTGTTGATAACGAATGTGGAATACAACAGCATGATACTGTGAAAATTACATGCACTTCGCCTGACAAAACGTTCTCGCTTATTGGGCAAGCATACTATTATGTTTACACCAACGACCTTTACAGCAAAGCTTTTGCTTTGGGTTTTGCACATTACAATCTCGACAAACAATCGCGCGTGTATTTGCGTGGAAATGCAAACCAAACAATTTTTACAACGCCTGTTTACGGTAACTTATATCTTTATACCAACAAAATAATTACGCAAACTCTCGATGGAAATCTTACTGTTGATAACGATTTTTTGATGAGTTACAACGAACTAACTTTGAATGACGCTGGTTTTAATATTTCGATAGGTCGAAATTTTGAACACAGAAATTACATTCCTTCGGCAAATTCAACTTTAACGTTTCATGGTCAAAATCAAACTATTTACGATTATAGAACCGGAAATGTGGATTTGATTTTTGAAAATGTAGTTTTTTCAGGCTCTGGCATAAAAACCATTCGCGATGGTGGCGATTTTATTGTTGTGAATAAAAATTTAACCATTGATGAAAATGTTGAAGTTTATACCGATAGAGTTTTTACTATGAAAGGTCAAACTTGGACTGATAACGGAAAATTTAAACAAACTGCCAATTGGGTCGAATTTATTTCAAATTCGCCTCAAACGATTGAACCTTCGGCAATTCATCAATTTTATGGAATGAAATTTTCAGGTTCTGGGCTCAAAACTGTTCAAGAATATGGATTAAATTCGTTCAATGGTGTTTTTGAAATTGCAGCAGGAAGCACTTTGCAACTTGGCAATTTGACGCATCGTTTTGCAACCATTCGACCACTTATCAACGGAACTTGGATTACCAATAATGCCAATTTTGTTTGGTACAGAGCCGAAACTCAATATTTACCGGCTTTAACTTGCAACAACATCACTTTTGCAAATGGCGATATCTACATCAGAAACAGATATTTGGAAGGAAATTTGGTTTGCAACGATTTATTGATTGAAGACAGAGCGCAATTGGTTGCTTCCATCGACAATTTGACCACTTCGCCCAAATATTCTATTACTTTGACTGGAAATTGGACTGATTTGGGGCGTTTTTATGCTTACGGAAATACTGTAAATTTTGAAAGCAACAATTCCGATGCAAAAACTGTTAAAGTGAGCCTTTATGGTTATTTTTTCAATTTGAATTTCAATCAAACAAATACGAATGCTCGTAATTATACCGTAAATGGCGATATGCGTGTTCTCGAAGTTTTGAGAATAGGCAACGGTGCTAGCGTGAATGTAGGCAGCCAAAACCTTTATTTGGGTGACGATGATGCCAATGCTCCTGCTGCCGAACAGCATATTATCGAAGTTGGTGGCGAACTAAAACTCAGTGCTGCTGGAAGTTTACTTTTCAATACCGAAGATACCGGAAACCCAAAACTTACGGTTAATGGAACGCTCGAATTGATTGGTTCGGTAGGTAATTATGTAAATATCAATAAAAACGGTGGAGGAAATTACATTGATATTCTTATTTCCAATTTAGGAACTATCAAAGCCAAATATTATCATTTTCAATACATTGGAATCAATGGTTTTGAAATGATGGATGGCGCAACCATCGACCCAAACAACAATTTTTCGGAAGGTACTTGGTCGAATATGTACCAATACACAGGTTTAGGCAAATGTTATTATTTGAAAATTAACAACGATGTTAGCACTTTGCCAGCAATTGAAAATGTAACGTTCAATTTTAACGGAACTCCCACAACCGGAATACATTACAATGTTTTTAGAAATTCTTCTGCCACTGGAGTTTTAACTTTCGCGGGCGATATTAATGGAGTTTTAGGCGGCAAAATTTACGAAGACGATGCGTTTGAAATTAGCAACGGCGCACCCGGAAAAATTGTTTGGCCCCCAATTTCGTCAGTTACTTGGAACGGTTCGGTAAGCATCGATTGGTTCGATGCAAACAACTGGACTCCGGCTACTGTGCCTGATATTTCTATTCAAGCTACAATTCCTATTCAAGCCAACAATCCAGTAATTTACAATGCCAATGCTTCGTGCAAAGACCTTCTCATTACCAGTGGTTTTCTTACGCTCGATGAGGCAAAATCGTTGCGAGTTGCCAACAGCGTTACCATTGGAAATGCTTCGGAAGTGGCTATTTTGAGTGTAAATAATCCACTTTGCAACATAGAAGTTGGCGGCGATTGGAACAGAGGTGCCAATGCCGTTTTCAATCACGGAAACGGAACAGTTCGTTTTACCAAAGAAATTGGTTCGAATGTTATAAATCCTAGAAACTCACCATTTTACAATGTTATTTTTGTTGGCGGTTCTACTTATTATTGGACTGGAAGCGAAACATTTGTTCATGGAGATTTTATCATTTCTGCCGGAATATTTAGCCCAAGCACCGATTGGTATTTGCTACATTTGCGTGGAAATTACAACAACACAGGTGGACAATATTTTTTCAATAGAGCAGGAACTTTAATTTTAGATGGTAACAATCAAAGCATTACAAAAGGTACTTTCGATAGACTCGAAGTTTCGGGCACGGGAATAAAAACGTTTAACGACACGTTGTATTTGAATTGGTCATACGGTCTTTTAACTGTAAAATCGACCATGAAAGCGGCGGCTGGTTGCAACATGGACATTAACAGCTACGATGTTGTAATTGAAAATACCGGAACTTTTGACGATGGAAACGAAACTCATTATTTTGGCGGTTATCGTTGGTACGGAAATGGTGCTTATGCCGGAAACGGTACTATGGTGTTTGATAGAGCCGATTGGCAATACATTTATAGCGGAACTTTTTATAATCTTACTTTTGAACAAAACTGGAGAAGTTTGCAAGGAAATATTTCGGTATTGAATAATTTCTACAACAAAGGATATTTTCAAGTAAATACTTTCCAAATGACCAATACCACCGGAAATGGTATTTTTACGCTAACCGACAATTCAAGAGTGTATGTTTTAGGCGAAAATAATTATCCAACGGGTTTTGGTTCGTATCAAATTTCATCTATAAGTAATTCATATTACGAAGGTTACATAAATCAAACCATCAAAGGAAATATTTCTTACGGCAATTTGAATTTATCGCATGGTACCAAAAGTTTAGGTGGAGATGTGGACATCAATGGACAACTTTATTTGTATGGCGATGCTATTTTTGATGTAAGTTCAAATAACTATAAAATCAATATTTCGGGTCCTTGGAATAATAGTGTTGGAGGCGAATTTATTTGCAGACAAGGCGAGGTGGTTCTCGATGGAACTTTGAGTAGAGATATTGTTTTGAAAGAAGGTGCTAAAAATGATTTTTACAAGCTTACTGTTAATTTAAGTACTCCAACTGCTTACTGGAGAATACTTTATGCTGATATTTCGATTAAAGACAATTTGCGTGTTTTAGGCGGACGCTTTAGCATATACAATCGAGTGATTGATGTTTATGGCGATATGACTGCAATTGGTGGAACTTTCACTACTGAAGGCACTTACCGATTGGTAAAACCTAGCGGCACAGCAAGCATTAAAATGAATGGTTCTATTTTGAACAATTTATACATCAGTTCTACAGCAACTTACACACTTCAAGATGATTTGGCACTAAATGGAAGCTTTACAATTGTATCGGCTACTTTTGATGCAAACGGAAAGCAAGTACGCTTGGGCGATAGCTACGATGTTATTTCTATTTCTGGTACTTACAAAATGGGAGTGGCTGGCAAACTTTTAATTGGAAGCGGTACTACTTTAAATGTAAATAATGGAGGAATTTTTTACGCAGTAGGTGCTGAAAATCAGCCAGCTATTGTTACTAATTACGGCGGAAGATACAATTTTAATGTCGAAAGTGGCGGTACAATTCATGCCAAATACCATTGGTTTGAATACATGAACTCGGGAGGAATTTACATAAAACAAGGAGCTTTAATTGATAATACAAACAATTTTAGTTATGGCGTTTTTACGAATTGTCCGAGTGGTGGTTATGCTTTGAGAATCGAAAACAATCAACGTTTTACCGAAGCTCTTGGCAATCGCATTGTCGATCTTTCTTTCCCAGTGAATCCGTCGAATGGAGCTTCAAACGTAGCTAAATTTGAAGGAACTACAGGAATTGTTGAGATTTATCATTCGGTTGGTTCGTTTTCGGGCGAAACTTATGATTACGACCCTAGTAATCTGGTTATTTGGACTGGCGAAACGGTTCTTACTTGGGTAGGAACCATCAATTCAAACTGGCACAATGCCGGAAACTGGCGCGCAAGCATTGGTCCAAACATTGTTCCAACTCGAAAAGAAGACGTAATTATTGCCGATGCAACCAATCAGCCTATCATTTCGCAAGAAAAGGCTTATGCTAAAAGCATTGTTATGAATCTCAACACATATCTTACGCTCAATATTCAAAATGCTGCCGATACTTCGCTTCAAGTTATGAAAGATTTGGTTATCAAAGGCAATTTAATTATGCAATCGGACAAAGACATACTTGCAGTGGGTGGAAACTGGATAAATACAGGTACTTTTTTCGCTGGCGATGGTCTTGTTGTTTTCAAACCTCAACAAAATTTAATTACGGTCGATAATTATACCAGTATGTTTTCAAATTTAGCTATCGATGGAATTGGAACTGTTTTGTTAAATAGAAGTGCTATTGTTAGTAACAATTTAGAAATTAGAAGTGGAATTTTTGACATTACTGCCAATAACTTTACACTTGCAGTGGGCGGTGATTTCTTAAATTTAGCTACATTTAATCCTCGTGCAGGACGAATAATTCTCAATTCTCAAAGAACTGGCGATGTTTTATTTAATCCCGGAAATGCAACTTATAACTACATTGACATCGAAGCCGGAAATTCAACTGTTTATAAATTAACAACTTCCGACCTTAGAATGACTCGAAGCATGAACGTTAATTCAGGTACTTTCGATTTGAATCAAAAAACTTTTTTCTTTGGTGATGCAGTTAGTATAGATATTCTTACTGTTGTAGGTGTTTTAAAAGTTAGCGGTGGTTCAACCCTTAAAATGGCAAACACTTCTAAAATGATTGTAGCCGGCGGGGGTGAATTGAATTTAGTGGGTTCTGAAAGTTTGTATTCAAATATTACCAACCAAGGAACTGGTTACTACGGAGTTGAAATTAATTCAGGTGGTTTGTTAAGCGCAAAATATTACAACGTATCAAACATCAATGCCATTGGAATTTGGTTAAAATCAGGTTCTTTGCTCAATTCAACTTCTAATTTATCGTACGGAAATTATTTGTATTGCGAAACCAACGGACGCTATCTTTTAATGGAAAACGATTTACCTTTGAATAGCGAAATTCACTTTGTCGATTTTGGACAAGGTGCTAAATTCAATGTAAAAAGACCTTCGGGTGCAAATTTTGTAACTTTTGTAGATGCATTTGGTTTGCGTGGTGGATATTTGTTTGAAGAAGATGATTTTTCAGCCAATTTAGGAAATATACGTTGGGAATTTACTGACCCAATTCTTTATTGGACTGGAAATGTTGACCAAAAATGGGACGATTTGAACAACTGGGACGATGGAGCAGGAGGTACAGGCGTGCCAAATAGCTTAACTCGTGTGTTTATTCCAAACGTAAGTGCAACTACCGGAAACAATCCGCTTATTAATCAGTCAAATGCAAATACTCGAAGCGTTACAATTTATACTGGAGGCAATTTAGAACTTCAATCCAATTTGAACTTAAAAGTAGCTGAAAATATTGAAATTTCGGGTAATTTTACCATTCAATCTACTTTAAATTCTACCGTAGAAGTTGGAAAACAATGGGTTTGTACAGGAACTTTTAGCTCCGGCAACAATTCAAATGTTGTTTTTTCTGCACCTTCGGGAGTTGTGAGCATCACAACCAATGGTCATGCTTTCAACAACGTGAGTTTTACTACTTCGGGCAATGCCGAATACAAAACCGTTGATGCTTTTACTGCAAAAAAGAACTTTGAAATTTTGCAAGGAACTTTTACTGTTACCAACTCTGCTCATACTATTTCTGTGGGCAGCAATTGGAACAATCAAGGTACTTTTAATCACGGAAATGCCGATTTATATTTCAATGGAAATAACAATCAAAGCATTACAAACGCTGGCACAGGTAGATTTTTTAATACTTTTTTTACTGTAGCCGGAACTAAAACGTTGTATTCTGATATTTTTGTAGAAGGAAATTTAGAAATTACAAGTACGTTGAATGCTAAAAATAAAACCATTAGTTTATTGAAAAATTGGAAAAACTCTGGAAATTTTATTCCCGAAACCAGTACTTTGAAACTTTTGGGTAGCGAAATGCAATTAATCGAAAAACTTTCGGGTGAAAATTTCTATAATTTAACCATCAATAATACAGCGAGTTCAGTTCCTCAAGTGCTTTTCAATGGAAATGTACTTGTTAAAAATGGAACCTTTGCTTTGCTTGATGGAGTTGTTGAAACTAGTTCTTCTAATCTATTAACATTGGAAAATGCCACACTTTCGGGAGGAACAACTACTGCAAGTTACATTACCGGACCAATGCGAAAAATAGGAAGTGCCAATTTCATTTTCCCTATCGGAAAAGGTAGCAAATTTGCACCTATTGCCATTTCGGGTATGATTGCTTCGGCTACATTTATTGCCGAATATTTTGAAGCTTCACCTATAAATACGGGTGCGGTAACTGGCGCACTTACCCACGTAAGTGGAAAAGAACATTGGATTTTGAATCGCGAAAGTGGAACTGGCGAGCCGCAAGTTACGCTTTATTGGAATGATGGACCCAATAGTGGAATCGATAATCTCGACGAATTAACGGTTGCAGCTTACAACGGCTCCGTTTGGGACGAATTTGGTAGTTCTATTACAGGTTCTCTTTTATCAGGAACAGTGCGTTCTATTTCGCCTTCTACTTATTTTGGTTATTTTACTTTTGGTTCGTTAAGTGCTGATTATAACCCATTTAGTAGCGGAACTCAGTGGTTGGGAAGTATTTCTTCTGCTTGGGAAGTGTTCGCAAATTGGAGTAATGGTATTCCAAACCAACTGAACAATGCCACAATCACTTCAGCTCCTGCTAATCAGCCCATTATTTCGAGTGCTGCTATTTGCAAAAGTTTGACCATTCACACGGGTGCAAAACTGATTGTGTCGCCAAGTAGTTCGCTTACTGCTTATGCCGGAACTTACAACAATGGCGAACTTCGTTTGCAATCGCCCACAAATTCTGGTGCGTCGGGTTCTTTTATCGATAATGGAACTGTGGAAGGTGCCGGACAATACATTGCAGAGCGATTCTTTTCGCGCGAAGAGTGGCATTATCTTTCGTCGCCAGTAAATTTCGGAAACGCTTCTAGTGCTTTGTTTACCAATCCTTCGGGTAGTTTTTATAATACAAATTTTATTGCATTCAACGAAACACTTGCTTCAAATGATTGGCTGAAAGGCTGGATTAAAGGTTATACGAACGAGTCAACACCAAAGAATCTCGATATTATGCGGGGATATGCTTTCTATTCTAATCAATACCATAATATTAAGTTTGCAGGTAAATTTAATACCGGTGAACATACTCGACTGACTACGCTTACCAATGGATCTGAAATTTCGGCTCACGAAGGCTGGAATTTGGTTGGAAATCCTTATCCTTCAGCTCTTAACTGGGACGCTTCGGGTTGGGACAAACAAAATATCGACAACACTATTTATTTCTGGAATGGAAATAATTATTCCTATTATGTTGGTTCGGGCGGTTCGGCTGGAGTGGGTATCAACAATGGTACCAACATAATTCCTGCTATGCAAGGATTTATGGTAAAAGCCTCTAACAATGGGCATTTGCGTGTAAATAATGCTGCCAGAGTTCACAACAATTCGGTAATTTATTACAAATCGGGCAACAACAACGATTATTTAAAACTTTCGTGTCAAAATCAAAATACTAAAGACGAGTTGTTCGTTAGATTCAACGATGAGGCTAGTAATGAGTACGATGGCGGCTTTGATGCTTACAAATTATTTGCTGATAGGGAAGGTGTTCCACAAATTTTTACGTATTCTAAATCTGGCGAAACAAAATTAGCCATCAACACGCTAACAAATATTTCTGAAAATCTTCACATTGCAATGGATTTCAACTCTTTAACCGCAGGTCAATACACAATTGATGCTGACCAAATTGCTATTGATTTGAAATATCCAGTACTTTTAGAAGATTTACTCGAAAACAAACTTACCGATTTGCGCAAAGAAGGTTCATATACATTTAATTATGACCCAAATACAGCAAAAGCTCCACGTTTTGTGATTCATTTTACTACCGAAATTGATAATGATGGTTTTGATGAGCAAAATTTGGCACAAATTAATATTGTTGCGTACAAAAACAATGTTACTGTCAAATTATCAAATACTTATGACTTTTCAGGAACAATTGAGATTTACGACGTGTTGGGTAAATTAATGCTAACTAAACACATTGAGCAAAGTATTACTCAAATAGAGTTAGATGCCTCAAATGGTATTTATTTTGTAAAAGTGCAATCCAACGAAATGAGTATTTCTAAACGAATTTTAGTGCAAGAATAATTCTTTGAATCAGAAAAGTAAAAACCTCAAAATTTCTAGTTTTATTTAGAAAATTTTGAGGTTTTTTATCTTGAGTAATGATAAATTTTTATCGACCCTAAAATCTCACTTGCTATTTAATATAAATTTCAAGTATTTTCGATGTTTTAGAAGGATTTAGGATTAATTTTCGAATTGATGCCGGAATTAGTACTGTCTCGCCTGTTTGCATGGTAACTATTTCATTTCCTTCAGTTTGTATATCTATTTTTCCATCTATGCAAAGATAAATAACAAACGAATCGAGCAATTGAAAATCTTTTTCAATTAAAGAATTAAATTCCAACAAATTAACTGTAAAAAACTCACAACTTTCTAGTTTTACACTCTGATTCAAAACAGGGGAGTAGTTTGTTTTGTACGAATTATAACGTTGAAAATCAATAACATCTAAAGCATCTTGGGTATGAAGCTCACGCAATTTCCCATTTTCTAGCCTATTGTAATCGAACAAGCGGTATGTAATGTCCGAAGTTTGTTGAATTTCAGCTACTACAATTCCTTTGCCTATTGAGTGGATTCGCCCTGAAGGAATAAAAAAAACATCACCTGTTTTTACCTTTTCATAGTTTAATGTTTCTTCTAATGTGTTGTTTATTAGATGTTTGTGTAACAAGTCTTTAGTTAGCTCTTTTGAAAAACCACTGATTAATTTGGCTTCTTTTTCGGCATGTAGCACATACCAAATTTCTGTTTTTCCAAAAGCATTGTGCTTTTCTTTTGCCTGATTATTATTTGGGTGAACTTGAATTGATAAATCTTCTTGGGCATCTATAAATTTAATTAAAAGAGGAAATTCAGTTCCAAAAATATCATAAATTTTATCACCCACAAGTTCATTCATATAAATTTCTATGACTTCTTGTAAATTATTTCCTTTCAAAAAACCGTTGCTTACAATCGAAATATTATTATCTACTCCAGAAATTTCCCAACTTTCACCTATTTTTTTACCTGTTTTTTTTTTGTTTAAAAGTTGGCTTAAATTATTGCCTCCCCATATTTTTTCTTTTAATATTGGCTTAAATTTTAATGGATACAAACTCATATTGTTGCGAAACTTTTTATTTGAAATGAAAAAAATGTATTATTGCAATTAAATTCGATGCAAAAATATTTAAAAAAAATGAAGAATCTTCTTTTTATACTTTTAATTATTATTAAATCTTTTGAGAGCTTTTCGCAAGATGAAAAACTTGACAAATTACCTTTATTTACCAATATTGAGAAAGCTTTAATCGTAAAAGATTCAGTATTTCGCTTTGAGCTTTTTAATCAAAACATAAACAATAATGCAGATTTGATAGCTGAATTTGTAAATCTTAGAGAGTTGCAATTGATTGCTTGTCAATTAGAAATTTTCCCTTCAAAATTGACACAATTATCTAAAATAGAGAAACTTATAATAAATTCTAATCCCAAATTAAATGTAGATTCACTTTTTACAAGTCTAGCTTTTTTTCCAAATTTGAAAGTAGTGGATTTCGCTTCCAATAAAATTACTAAAATACCAGATAATTTTCCAGAACTTTCAAATTTAGTTTCCCTAAATTTAAGGAATAATTTAATTACAGATTTGCCTTATGTGTTTCAAAATTTTAAAAATTTAGAAACGATTGATTTGCGAAAAAATAATTTCAAGGAATTTCCTTTAGCAATTTGCAATTGCAACTCATTGAAAGAAGTAAATTTATCTTATAATTTTATACAACAAATCCCGCACGAAATAAGCAAATTAGAAAAACTCAATAAATTAATTTTATCTAATAATTTACTCATCGAGCTGCCTTATTCTATTTGTTATTTAAGTAATTTAAAAACTCTTATGTTATCAGAAAATAAAATTACCAAAATTAGTTCTTCCGTAAATAAGCTTATTTCACTCGAAGAACTTTTTTTGCGACACAACAAAATTAGTTATTTACCAGAAACTATTGGTGGTTTGGTTTCTTTGAAAAAATTAAATATTTCTCAAAATAACCTAACTTTTTTACCTAATTCTATTGTTGAAATAACTAGTCTTAATAAATTGACTGTATGGGGAAATAATTTGTCAAGTTTACCTGAAAATATAGGTAATTTGCAAAATTTAACCGAACTTACTATTTATAACAATCAACTAACTACTTTACCTAAAAGTATGTTGAAAATGAGAAATTTAGAAACTTTGTTGCTGAAAAAAAATAAGCTTTCCCTAAAAACTATTTCTACATTAAAAAAAAATCTACCTTTTACTAAGATTGAGTGAATTCGTTTTTTTTTGAAAACTTAGTTTTTCGTATCTTAAAAAATTTATATATTTGTGAACTTTATTTGTTGAAATTTGTTGTAAATTTATTGATATTCTGATATTTACAACTTTGTGATTAAAAACTAACAAACTTACTTTACTAAACTCAAATTTGACCAACATTTAACTTTTTTAACTCCAAAATCATAAATTAAAATGAAAAAAATCGTATCATTTCTCTTATTGTCTGTATTTTTCATGCATATAGCTTTGGCAGATGAAGGCATGTGGCTGCCATTGTTTTTGAATAAATACAACATTGAAGATATGCAAAAAAAAGGCTTTAAACTTACTGCCGAGGACATTTATAGTGTGAACAACGCCAGTTTAAAAGACGCTGTTCCTATTTTCGGTAGAGGTTGCACTAGCGTAATGGTTTCAGATCAAGGACTTTTACTAACGAATCATCATTGCGGATATGGTCAAATTCAAGAACATAGCTCTGTTGAACACGACTATTTGACCAATGGTTTTTGGGCTATGAATAAAGAACAAGAACTGACGAATCCCGGACTTGCTGTTACTTTTCTTGTTCGTATGGAAGATGTTACTGATGAGCTACTTAATGGTATTTCTGACGATACGCCCGAAGACCAACGTGCTACTCAAATAAAAAATAAATCTGTTGAAATAATAAATAAAGCGGTGTTTGGTACTCATTATAAAGCTAAAATTAAACCCTTTTTCTTGGGCAATCGTTACTTTTTGTTTGTCGAAGAGATTTTTACCGATGTACGTTTGGTTGGTACACCTCCTTCGGCAATTGGAAAATTTGGAGGCGATACCGACAACTGGATGTGGCCCCGACATACGGGCGATTTTTCTGTTTTTAGAATTTATGCCGACAAAAACAACAAACCTGCTGATTATTCGCAAGATAATGTGCCTTATAAACCTAAAAAATTCTTGAAAGTTTCGATGAAAGGTGTTCAACAAGGCGATTTTACCATGGTTTTGGGCTATCCCGGAACTACCCAAGAATATTTGCCTTCGTTTGCTGTCGATTTGATTGAAAAATTATACAATCCTCACAAAATAGCCTTGCGTCAAAAGCGAATTGACATTATGGGATATGAAATGGAAAAAAGTCCTGCGGTAAGAATTAAGTATTCTGCTAAATATGCCGGAGTTAGCAATTCTTGGAAAAAATGGATTGGTGAATCTCGTGGATTGAAGCGTTTGAATGCTGTCGAAAAAAAGAAAGCTATTGAGAAAGAATTTCAAATTTGGGCAGATTCAAAACCTGAACTAAAAGCTAAATATGGAACTTTACTTTCCGAGTATGAAAAAGCTTATGCAGAAATTTCTAAATATCAGCATCTTACAAATTACATCGGTGAAGGAATTTTTAGTATTGAGGCTGTTTCGGCTGCTCGACGCTTTGAAACTTTAGCAGAAGTAAATTCTGAAACTTCAAAAGAAGATATTGACGCAAATAAAAAAACGTTATTAGCTTGGACCGAAGATTTTTTCAAAGATTACTACCAACCTATTGATAAAAAAATATTTGAAGAAATTTTAATTATGTACTCAAAAAATGTTGATACTAAATATAAAACTCCTACTTTTTTGTTAATTGAGTCAAAATTTAAAGGCAATTTTAGCAAATATACAAATTGGGCTTACGAAAAATCAATTTTTACTTCAAAGCAAAAAATTGTAGATTTTTTAAGCACTTTTTCTCACAAATCTGTTAAAAAAATAACGTCTGACCCTATTTTTTCTCTTTTCTTTGAAATCAGAACGATGTACATCAATGAGATTGATGTAAAATTCTCTCAATTACAAAGTGCTGTAACAGTGTTAGATAGAAAATATATGCAAGGTCTTATGGAAATGAACCCGAACAAAGTTTTTTATCCTGATGCTAATTTTACTATGCGTGTGTCGTATGGAAAAGTAGATGATTATATACCTAAAAATGGTGTTAAATATTTAGCATTCACTACGATAGATGGAATAATAGAAAAAGATAATCCCGAAATCTATGATTATGATGTTCCTCAAAAATTGAAAGACCTTTATTATGCAAAAGATTATGGAAAATATGGGCAAAATGGACAAATGAATGTTTGTTTTGCGGCTTCTAATCACACAACTGGCGGAAACTCTGGTAGTCCGGTTATTGATGCAAATGGCAATTTATTGGGATTAAATTTTGACAGAAACTGGGAAGGAACCATGTCGGACATCATGTACGACCCAGAACAGTGCAGAAACATTACGCTCGATGTTCGGTATGCTTTATTCATTATTGACAAATTTGCTGGTGCAACTCATTTGGTTGACGAAATGGAAATAGTTTATTAAGAACTTGACAAAACGAAATATACAATTTAATTTGGTATTGCTTAAAAATTGTAATTTTATTTATTCGAATAAAAAAATAATGAAAAATAAAAAACGTGCTAAAATTTTAGCACGTTTTTTTATTTAATACTAAATTATAAAACTTGTCTTACGCAATCTATAATTGTACCATCTACCCATTTTATAGCCGCAATTACTTTCTCGCCAAGCTTTGGCAGAGCTGGTTTCCCGCAAATTGCTTCCGCTTCGTCTTTTAGTTCTTGAATGGTTTTGAGTGGCAAGCCTGAATTTTTGGCTTTTTCTATCAAATCGGTACGAAGCGGATTTATTGCTATTCCACGCTCGGTAATGATTACGTCAATCAATTCTCCCGGACCGCAAAGTGTTGTAACTTCGTCTCTTACAACTGGAATCCGGTCTCTGAAAAGTGGAATTGGCAGAATAACCGTTTTCGAAAACAAACAATTTTGCCAACCACCAATACCGTGTAGCATGTATCCATCGGAGTGAGTTACCACGTTGGCGTTGAAATTTACATCTACTTCTGTTGCCCCAAGTATCACTACATCAACTAATTGAGCAAAATTTCCTTTGCCATGATAGTTGTAACTTGTAAAAGGACTTGTCCAAACATGATTTGCATTTTCTCGCATCGAACGGACGCCATCTAAATCGAACGTTTGACCATCTAAAATATATTCGATTAAACCTTCTTCGAGCATATCTACTAAATATTTATTACTTCCTCCGCGTGCAAAACGTGCTTTTATTCCTTTTTCGCGCATAATTTTTGCGAAATAATCGCTTACCGCCAATGAAGTTCCGCCTGCTCCACTTTGAAAGCTAAAACCATCTTTAATGATTCCGGTTACGTCGCAAAATTTTGCTGTCAATTCTGCAAGATACAGTCTATCAGGACTTTTTGTAATTTCTGTAGTTCCCGAAACTATTTTTTCAGGAATTCCAATTTTATCCATCACCACCACATAATCAACATAATTTCCTTGAATTTGCCAAGGAATGCAAGGGAATTGAACAAAATTGTCGGTTACAACTATCACTTTTTCAGCATATTGTGAGTCAGCAAGTGCAAAACCAAGCAATCCGCTTGTTGAAATTCCATTTACACCATTCGCATTTCCAAAACAATCCGATGACGATGCTCCAATCACTGTAATATCAATTTTCACTTCTCCATCTTGAACTGACTGATAACGACCACCATGTGAGCGCAAAATGGCTGTTCCTTGCATTTTCCCTTGCGAGGCATATTTGCCCAAAATGCCGTTCATACTTCCTTCAATATGGCTTATTGTGCCGTCTTCTAGGTATTTAAGCACTGGTTCATGGCATGGAAACGAAGCCGACGGAAACCAGCGTAAATTTTTAACTCCAAGCTCGTGTGCAATATCAAATATCTGATTAGCAATTAAATCGCCATTTCTGAAATGATGGTGTGTTGAAATGGTCATGCCATCTTTCAACTCCGATTTTATCAAAGCCTCTTTGAGCGAAGCTACTTGTTTGTTGCCGTCTTGAGGAAAATTAGCTATGCTCGGAATTTTTGGAGCGTGTTTGTTTCCGCTCGGAATATATTTACCAACTCCTTGATAAGCAACATGTTCCTCACCATTTATAAAGGTAGGAACTAGACGTCCTGCTGCATTTTTTACAAAATTTGAACTCGACATTTTACTGATAATAAGGGTTATAGATTTATTTTTCGTTGAAAAAAAGCTTTTTTTTGAACTGTAAAAATAGTATTTTACTTTTTTATTCTCTTTATAAAAAAATATGTTTAAGAATATTTTATCAAAAAAAAACGCAAATTTATGAAATGACTCAATAAATTTGCGTTTTAAATTATTTAATTTTCTGGTTTTTAGTTATTTCCAAGTATCAAAGGTAAACCATCGCTTCCACTTCCAATAATTACCGTTTTTGAATTTTGCGATTTTGAAAGTTCTATGGTAGCTTCTATACCACGCATTTTCAAAAGAGCTGGAGTTAAACTGCTGTTTATGATAGCGTTAGCTCTTGCTTCTCCTTCTGCTGCAATACGTTTTCTTTCTGCTTCACTTTTTTCACTTTCCAATCTAAATTGGTAAGCCAAAGCTTCTTGCTCTTGTTGCAATTTTGACTCAATAGCTGCTTTGATTTTTTCTGGCAAAATGATACTTCTAATAAGCAAAGCACGCATATCAATATTGTTTACTTCACTTCCTAGAATAGCCTTTGTTTCGCTAATTATCTTAGCTTCAACTTCTTGGCGTTTAGTTGCATAAATTTCTTCAGCAGTATAACGACCCATGACACTTCTTACCGAAGAACGTACTTCTGGAGCTACTAGACGTGTAATGTAATCATTACCAAATTTTTCGTGAAGATAACCTATGCGCTCATGAATAGGATTGAAACGTACCGAAATTTCAACTCTTACAGTTAAACCGTTTTTATCCAAAACTTCCATTTCTTCTTCTACTTTCTGTTCGCGCACATCGTAAACATAAAGTGTATTCCATGGAGCTATGATATGAAATCCGGCATTGAAAATTTCATCTTTTGCTAAACCGGAAGTAAATTTTCTAAAAATTACTCCTTTTTCGCCAGGCTCCAGTGTTTTAAAAATATTGTTGCTAAGTATTATAACAAATATAATCCCTACAGCAATAATGACAATGAGAGGAGATAGTTTATTATTTTTCATTTTTATTGTTTTAAGTTTAATTTTTTTAATTAAAATAGCAAATGTTTCTTTTTCTTTTCTAATTATTTTTTTTCTTCATTTGATTTTAATTTGTGCGAAAATACTATTTTTTTACAAATCTCAAAGTATTTTATTCAAAATTAATACTTTTAATTATATTTATTTAACAAATTAAATATTTTATACTATTTAATATATTGTTAATAAGTAAGTTATATTTGAAATCTGCTTTTTTCCTTTTTTTTAATTTCTTTAAATTGAATTTATATTTGCTAATTTCACTATTATTAATAATTTTGAACTTTAAATTTTCATTCTTTAGAAATTTTATTTTATGAGAATGTTGCTATTTTAAGAAAAATTGGTTTCAAAAGGGCAAAATATTATAATGTGCTCTTAAATTGTTGTTTAATTTTTTTTTCAAAACAATTTATTGATTAGGAATACTATAAATATATAACAAATTAAAGACATACGATGAAAAAAATAGGAGAATCGGAGCTAATTTTAAACAGCGATGGCAGTATTT
>DZBP01000138.1 GCA_022729915.1 Draconibacterium orientale
CTTCTACAAGCCCTTATTTTGCTCGAAAGTTGAAAGCGACAAAATGAAAAATACCTTTTTTTCTCTGCCTTCGCAATCCAACTCTTACATTTGTCTTTTGAGGCATTTATACGCTAAATTTAAAATAAAACAGCCAGAGAATTGTGTTATTCAAAAAAAAGAAGTATTTTTGCACTAAATATACAACTATTTAGATGCAAGAATAAATAAAGTGAGCTTTATGAGGTATTTTTTATTAACACTAGTTGCAGTAGCTAGTTATTTTAGTTTGTTTGCACAAAATTTGCCTATTGCCGAAACAGGAAAAATAAATAAACTCAAATCGGAAATAAAACAACAAGAGGTTGCAAACAATCAAGCTAAAATAGCCGAACTCAAAAGTAAAATAGCGTTTATTTTTTTGGAAAATAATGGACTCGACTCTGCTATTATCTATTTTAACGATGCGCTTCGTATTAACAACAAACTCAACAATAAAAATGCCCAAGCAAAAATAAACAGTTATTTGGGGGCTATTTATTTTGATAAAGCCGATTACAAGAACGCCCTCGATTGCTTTCAAGATGCTCAAAAAGAACTCAAAAAAAGCAACAACAAATACGAACAAGCCACCGTTTCGCTCAATATTGCACAAACTTATGTGGAGTTAAAGCAAAACGACAAGGCTATCAAAAACCTCGAAAATGCCGAAGAACTTGCCAACGAACTCTACAATGTAAATTTACTCAAAACAATTAGCCTAGAGTATGTGGAGATATACAAACGCAAAGGCGACCTCGAAAAACAAGCGGAATATTACCAAAAATACCAAACTTACGACAAGTACATAAGCAACGAAACGGCTAAAAATGAACTAAATAAAACAAAAACTCAAATCGATAGCATGCGCTCCGAAAAAGAACGCACGCTGCGCTCGCTGCGCTATTCGCAACAAGAAATTCTGCAACAAGATTCGTTGATTTTACTCAAATCGGACTCGCTCACAAGTGCCATAAAAATTGCAAAAGCTCAAGAAATGCAAATTAAACTCAACGATTTGAAGATTCAACAGCAAAAAACACAATCAGAGCGAAACAAATTGTGGATTGTGCTCTTGTTAAGTACTTTTATTGGTACATCGGCTTTGGTTGTTTTGCTTTTTATAATGAATAGGGCAAAACAAAAAGCCAACAAACTTCTTGCTGCCAAAAACACACAGATAAAAAGCCAAACCGAAATTTTAGCCTCGCAAAACCTAGAATTGAGAAAGCTTTCGGTTGTAGCTGCAAAGACGGACAACGCTATCTTAATAATGGACGCTATGGGCAATTTTGAGTGGGTTAATGAAAGTTTTACCCGAATTTTTGGCAAAACTTTTGAGGAATTGGTGCTTTCTACGCCCAATATTGTGGGTCCAAACACTCCGCCCAGAATAGTGCAAATCATACACCATTGCATTGAGCATAAGGAGACTGTAGTGTACGACTTGCACATTACTTCTGCTAAAAATAAGGATTTGACTGTGCACGTTACACTTACGCCAATTCTCAACAAGAACAACGAAATAGAAAAGCTCATTGCCATCGATGCCGATATTACAGAACTAAGAAAAGCGAACCATCAAATAGAGAAACAAAACGAAATACTCGAACTTCAAAACCAGCACATTAAGAGCAGTATTCAGTATGCCAAGAATATACAAACGGCTAGCTTGCCTAGTTTGGTTAAGTTTCACAAGCATTTCGATTCGTTTCTGATTTACAAACCTAAAGACATCGTTTCGGGCGACTTTTATTGGCTCACCAATTTGAGCGACAATTTAGACGATTGTAATCGTTTTATTATTACGATAGTAGATTGCACAGGACACGGTGTTCCCGGTGCTTTTATGTCGTTGATAGGCATTCAATTGCTCAATGAAATTACGCTAGAAAAGAAAAACCAAAATCCTGCCGAAATAATTCATTTGCTCGACCAAAAAATCATCAGCTCGCTGAGCCAAAAAACCAGCGAGAATAACGATGGCATGGATTTAGCGATGATTTGGGTTGAGATAAAAGAAAACAACAAAGTAAAACTTAAGTTTGCCGGTGCTAAACGACCTCTTTACGCGTATAGAAGTCAAACCAATGTAATTGAGACCATTAAAGGAAGCCGTCGCTCGGTTGGAGGCATCAAAAAAACAACTCAAGAGGCTGCTTTTGAGTTAAATACTTTAGAGTTAAACGCTGGCGACTCTATTTACCTTACTTCTGATGGTATTACCGACCAGCCAAACCCGCAAAGAATACGTTTTGGCAGTACGCAATGGATTCAATTACTCCACCAAATAGCTACAGAACCTATGGAATTGCAAAAAACTAAAATCCTTGATGCGTATTATGCTCATACACTCGATACGCCTCAGCGTGATGACATTACGATGTTGGGCATACGTTTCTAAATTGTCTATTTGTATAAAAACAAAAAAGTTCTCACTTGAGCAAGAACTTTTTTTCAGTTAATATCAAGTTTAAATTAAGTATTTTTCTAATCAATAATGTAATTTTGTGTCATATTAAGATTTGTAAATTTATACTACTTCATTTTCTTTAACAATCGAAGTACTATATTCAGCTTGTTTTCGTCTATGAATTGATGTTTTTTGTCAATTAGATACAATTTAAGTTTCTTTTTTATCAATAAAAATGATGACCGATAAAGAATTATTAACCCTTATTGCTTCGATAGTAATAGTACATTTTGTTGTGGGCATTGCATTGTTGGTTTATCGAATTTTTTTTTCTAAAAAAAAGTAGATTATAAAACCAAATTACTAGTGCCAATCTAAAATCAATCAATGCTAAATTTTGTTTTTTTAGTGTGTCGTTTTTGTTTTCAAAACATAAATTTTATATTTGCAAACAATACTAAATGACTAAAAAAGCAAATAAAATGAAAACCTCTATTACTTATGCCGAAGCCCTAAGTTTGTGGGACAAATACGTAAGCACTCCTCATTTGAGAATACACATGCGCGAGAGTGAAGTTGTGATGCGCAAATTGGCTAATTACTTTAATGCCGATGCCGAATTTTGGGGCATTGCAGGCTTATTGCACGACCTTGACCTTGATAAACTTGGGCTCGATTACACTTTTCACGGATACACAACCGTAGAAATGCTTCGAGAAGAAGGATATGAAATTCCCGAACTTTTCGATGCTATTATCGCACACACCGAAGGAGTTACAAGTGCTAAACGAAAAACAAACTTCGACATTATTTTAGCGGCAGCCGAAAATATTACAGGTATTATTACGGCTTATGTGCTTATCTTGCCCGACAAAAAAATTGCTGGCGTTAAAGCTAGTTCTATCAAAAAGCGTTTAAAGCAATTGCGATTTGCTGCTTCGGTAAACAGAGAGTTTATTTACGACATCGAAAAAACCGGTATTCAGCTCGATGTTTTTCTAACGCTCGCCATCGAAGCTATGACCGAAATCGCTGACGAAATTGACATGTAAAATAGCTGCTTATTTTTTATTTTAAATACGAAAGCATTTTGAAGCAATTCTTCAATACTCGGTCTGTAAATTTGTATTTTATTAATATTCCGGCTGTTGCATAAAAAGATACAAGGGTAGCCAAATATTCTTTAATCGAATAAATGTATCCTTTTTTCCAATCGTTCTATGTTATTTGCTTATCAGCATGAAGCTCGAAATGGAATTGCAGGTAATCGAATAGTCGATGTTTGCTAAAATCTTCAGGTAGCACAAAACTAAGAAATTCAATAATATCGCGATGTGGAATGGCTATTGTGCAGAGTTCCCAATCATAAATACATACTTTGCCGTTGCTACGTATTGCAATATTGCGAGTATTGAAATCGTTGTGAATTAATGTAGTGGGAATGTTCAGTTCGTTGAAATTGGTTTCCAATTCGTCGATAAAAGAACTAACTCCAACCAATTCGGCTTTTAAAATTAAGTTTTCTTCATCAATGTAAGCTGTTTCAACCATTTTTTTGTAAAGAGGAATCGAATCCCATGCTTTAAATTGGGGTATTTCGGTAATTTCTGCTCTATTTTCACTTTTTTCAAACTGTATGTGGAGAATGCTTATACTTTCAATCACTTTTTTGATCGTTTCATCTGTCCAAAGTTCGGTTAATAGTTAAATATAGGTTTTTGTAAAGAATTGATACGATGACTCTTTGTTTGTTTACTATAAGAATTTAAGCATTAATCAATTGTTTAAAATAAAATACAAACCGGAGTTGGAGCTTCTATTTCGTGAACGAATGTAAGTAATCCGGTATTTGCATTACGACCGAACGAAACAATGTTGTTGGTTTTTTGATTGGCTACCAGCAAGAAATCTCCGTTTGGCGAAAGTGCAAAATTGCGAGGACCATTTCCCTTGGTACTTTCGTGGGCTAGAAAGGTCAAATCTCCATTTTGTTCATTTACTTTGAAAATGGCAATAGAGTTATGACCTCTGTTAGAAGCATATACAAATTTACCATCTGCTGAAATGTGAATATCGGCGCAGGTGTTGGGTTCTTTGTAGTCAGTTGGTAAGGTTGAAGTGGAGTTTTTAATTTCGTAGTTTTCTGCATTGTTTTTTTCAAGGTGCGAAATGGTGCTATTTAATTCATTTACAACATATATCCACTTTGAGTTGGGGTGAAAGCACAAATGACGAGGTCCGGCAGCTTCAGCCATTGCAAGTTTGTTTTGTTTTGTGGGTTTTAATTTTTTGGAAAGGGTGTCGAGATGCGAAAACCAAAGCTCGTTTGTACCCAAATCAACTGCAATAAGCTCAAAACCAGATGCATCAAACCAAGCAGAGTGGGCGTGAGGCTTTTCTTGGCGTGGTGTTGTGCCTTTCCCTTTGTGTTGTTGTATGTTTAGAAGTTCTGATAATTTATTTTCCTTTGTTATTTGTAGCAAACCCACATTTCCGCCAGTATAGTTTGCTGCAACTACATAGTTTTGAGCATTTACACCCACATAGCAAGGGTGAGCACCTCCTGAGGATTGTTTATTTACAAATACCAAACTATCTCCTTCTATTTTATAAAGTTCTACCGAACCTACATTGTTTTCGCTTATTTCGTTTACGGCAACTACAAAATTTCTATCGGCTGAATAGGCTAAGAATGAAGGGCTTATCGTTTTTGCAGCTAAACCTATTTGTTTGAGTTTGCCGTCGGAAAGCAAGACGAATTTATAAATGCCTTCGCTTTTACTTTCGCCATCGGTGTAAGTTCCTAAATAAAACGGAAGCTCAGTAATTTTATTGATTTCAGCATCTTTTTTTTCGTTTTTTGTTTGATTTGTACAAGACATAAGGGCTAAAATTGCAATTAGATAATATTTTTTTTTCATAGTTATTTCTTTTTTAGTTTTTTAGAAAAAAATAGAAGTTTTTATTTTTATTGTTACAAAGTTAAAAAAATAACTTTTTATATGAAATTTTTTAACATTTAGTTGTTAATTTGTTGCTTTTCTGTATTTTATAAAATAAATTAGGTAGTGTTGTGTAAAAAAGATAGTTTTGCATTTAATAAAAAAGAAAACATTAAAAAAACGAAATAACAAGATGCAAACAATAGATAGTAAAATTATTGAATTTATAAACGAACACCATGTGCTAACTTTGGCTACAAGCCGCAACAATGAACCCTATTGCGCAAATTGTTTTTATGTTTATTTAGAAGATGAAAATGTGTTTGTATTTACTTCTGATGCTGAAACAAAGCATATACAAGATGTTGAAATTCAAAATAAAGTGGCTGCTTCTATTGTACTAGAAACTACTATGGTGGGAAAAATTCAAGGATTACAAATAACCGGACTACTTTCAATGCCCGAAAATGATATTAAACAAAAAATTAGCAAAACCTACTTAAAAAAATATCCGTTTGCTGTTTTAATGAAAACTACTCTTTGGGTTTTAAGCCCTGATTTTCTTAAATTTACTGACAATCGACTTGGATTTGGAAAAAAAATTATTTGGCAGAAATAATAAAAAAAATACATAGAGCTGTGTGTTTAGCCCTATGCAACATGAAAACTAACAAACAAGATTAACTGTTAAAGTGAATAACTATCTATTACTAAGCAAAAAAACTATCTTTATCTGCAAAACTTTTTTTATAAGTTTGCTTATATATATTGTCGATTAAATATGTATCATTTTTTATTTTCCCCAAAAATATAAAATTAGTTTTAAATTGTCAATAGTTTTTTCAATTTTAACATAATTGAAAAATATTGTTTTAAATCAATTATTTGATTTTGCTGTATTTTGTAAATAAAAAAAGATTTACTTCTCTTCTTTTATTTTTCAAATTTCGTTGTTTCATTTCAAAAAAACACATTTTTAAGTTTTTTTTTGCTTTTTAGTTATTTGTTTTTTCTTTAATAAAATTTGTCTAATTCAACAGCTTTTATTCTATTCAAGCAGAGAATCGAAACGTATAAGCCAGACTTTCAAAATACTATGTTCAAAAGAATAACGAATGTGGGCGCATTCAAAAAAAATTCTTTTGATTTTTTGTTTTTTTTTATCTAACTTTGTATCATCTTGTTTCAAATTGTAGAACGGAATTAATAAAAGAAAAGAATGCCAAAATTTAGTAAACCAGAGAGTTGTTTGGTTTGTCCTTACAAGTCAGAGTATCTTAAAATGCTTCCCACAAGCGATGTTGAATTAATTCAAAACAATTGCTTGATTGTTCAATTTAAAAAAGGCGAAACCATTAGCAAACAAAATACGAAAGCCGCTCATGCCTTGTATTTGGCACAAGGGTGTGTGAAAATTTTTTACGAAGGAAAAGGAAAAAACACAATTCTAGGAATTAGGAAACAGAGCGGATACATTGCTTTGCACACGCTTTGGGGGGACGAAATACATCGATACAGCATTGAAGCTGTAAAAGATTGTAAAATTTGTCTTATTGATGCCGAAATATTTAAACAGCTAAGCACCAGAAACCCTTTGTTTTTATTGGAAGTAACCAAGCAAATTAGCGAAACGGCAAATACTCTGTTCGATAAAGTGATTGATATGAATGAGAAGCACTTAAAAGCTAGGCTTGCCGATGTTATTATTAACCTTTCCGAGAATATTTTTGAGAGTACACGGTTTGAAATGCCCTTTACTCGACGAGAATTAGCCGAAATGGGAGCAATGTCGACCGAAAATGCCGTTCGAACTATTAGCGAACTAAAAAAAGATGAAATTATTGCCGAAGAAGGTAAGTTTTTTGAAATCTTACAAATGGATATTCTCCGCAAATTGAGCGAAATAGGCTAAAAATTGAATTATTTGTTTTGTGTTTTAGAAAGTTTCACAATATTGCGCAAAATATTGGCAGGTCCTTCGGGAATCCACGAATTTGCTAACCAATCGGGAGCTTTTATTGTGGGCACCGAATAAGTTGTAGATACAATTGAAACTTTATTATTGGCTAGTTTTTTTATGGTGTAGCTCGAATTGCTTACTTTTACTCGTCTATATCCTTTATCTTCAACCGACTTTGGCGAAGTAGTCATATAAAAATAGGTAGAATTATTGGCTTTGTCGGTTGTAAACTTCATTTTTATGACTGAATCGGAATTTGGCATGGGCCAAGGCACATCTAAAAAGTAGTAGATAATCCATTCATTGGCTGATAGTTCTTTTACTTTTACACTTTTTTCGGTGTATTCAAAAATTTGCTTGTGAAGTGAAATATTTTTCAATACGGCAATGCAAGCATCGTAATCTGCAACTACTTCTATCTTAGAAATATATTCTACCAATTGACGTGTTTCGCTATCAATTAATGTATCGGAAATGCAACTTTTTACTGTAATTTTATCTTTTGTAGTTTGCGTAGTCCATTTTTTTGTTTGGGCATTCGCTTGTATTTGAAGTAGAAAGGAAAGTAAACTTACAAGAATTATCTTTTTTATCATTTTTTTTGCCATAAAATTAGAATGAATTTGACTCAGCAAATTTAAGTACTCTGGGGTTATTAAAAAACTATGCTTTTCTAAAATATTCTTAAATAAATCTAACAATTGTGAACGGTACATTAGTTGTTGGTTAACCTCAATTCGATAGAATAAACTAATAAGCACCAATGCTATTTTAATTAGTGTTAGAAAGAAAACTCCTACTCTTTGAAAAAAAAGCCCCAAACCCCTAAAGGGGCTTATTGTAACAATTAGTAAATCAACGTGTTT
>DZBP01000139.1 GCA_022729915.1 Draconibacterium orientale
CCCCAAAATAGCACCGTAAAGTGCAGGCACTTGTGCTGCTTGCAAAATACAGGGTAAATTTAGCCAATTCGGGAAATGCCAATGAGAGTGGATTCAAAAATTGAGTAAATACCCAAACAGACTGCTACTGTCTAAATTTAAGCACTTGGCAAAACTAAATATACAATTAATTTTGGTTCGATGCTTATACAATTTAATTTGGTTCTCTATTTATTTTTTTTACTTTAAAAACTATAAAATTACACGATTTATTCCTTTTTCGTATTTTTGATTAAAAATGGCATCTATCACTTTTTTATAATCGTGAGGATTGTTTACAAAATCAATGTTGTTGGTATCGATAATTAAAAAAGTTCGGTCTTTTTCTTGTGTAAAATAGCTAAAATAGCCGCTTTGTATTTTTTCTAAATATTCATTTTTTATACTTTTTTCGTAATCTCTTCCCCGTTTTTGAATATTTTTCTGTAAGTTTTCAATCGAAAGATAAAGATAAACGTACAAATCGGGCTTAGGCAACGAATTGTGTATGATATTGAACAAGCGACGATACAATTTGTATTCATCGTCTTGCAAGGTATTTTTTGAAAAAATGAGCGACTTGGTAAAATAATAATCGGCAATAACAAAATTTTTGAACATATCGCTACTCAACTCGGCTTTGAGCTGATGGTAACGGTCGGCAAGAAAGGAAAGCTCCAGTGGAAACGAATATTTTTCAGAGTCTTGATAAAATTTTGGCAAAAATGGATTGTCAGCAAACTGTTCAAAAATAGTTTTAGCATTAAATTCCTCTGCAATTCGCTTAGTGAGAGAGGTTTTTCCCGCACCTATATTTCCTTCTATTACTATAAATTTGTAATCGTTGTTCATTTATTCTTTAAATTAAGCTCAAATATTGGTTTTAGTTAGAAATTTAGAATTAAAAATTAAGTTACAAAAGAACTTTGCCAAAGTTTTAAACTTTGGCAAAGTTACCTTTAAAGTATATCTCCTAATTATCAAACTCCTAATTATTTATAAGGTTCTATTCCCATGTTGAAGAAAGTAAACGACCACATGTCGGTATTTTCTTCAATTTGTTTTGAAGTTGGTTTTCCGGCACTGTGTCCGGCGTTGGCTTCAATTCTAACAATTACCGGATTAGTTCCATTGTAAGCCGCTTGCAAAGCAGCAATGTATTTGAATGAGTGTGCGGGCACAACACGGTCGTCGTGGTCGGCAGTAGTAACCATTATTGCAGGATAATTAGCCGTAGTGCTGATGTTGTGCAAAGGAGAATATTTGTAAAGATATTCAAACTGCTCTTTGTTGTCGCTTGAGCCATAATCGCCGGTCCAAGCCCAGCCGATGGTGAACTTGTGGAAACGCAACATATCGAGCACGCCCACAGCCGGAAAAGCTACTTTGAACAAGTCGGGACGTTGATTTACAACAGCAGCAACCAACAAACCACCATTTGAACCACCTAAGATGGCAAACTTTTCGGGGTTTGTGTATTTTTCTTTGATTAAATATTCTGCTCCGGCTATGAAATCGTCGAAAACGTTTTGTTTTTGCAAAACAGTACCTGCTTTGTGCCATTCTTCGCCATATTCGCCGCCGCCTCTAATGTGTGCGTTTACAAAAATACCGCCGTTTTCGAGCCAAGGAATACGGCTAGCATTAAATCCGGGTTTATATACCACGTTGAAACCACCATAACCGTACATAAGCAAAGGATTATCACCATTGAGTTTTGTTCCTTTTTTCATCACAATAAACATAGGTATTTTAGTACCGTCTTTGCTAGTATAGAATACCTGTTTTGTTTGATAATATTCTGGGTTAAAATCTACTTTTGGTTCAAAATAAATTTCAGATTTGTTGGCAGTTAAATCGTATTTATAGATACGAGCCGGCATAGTGTATGAAGTAAAAGTGTAAAATACTTCCGCATCTTTTTTCTTAGCCGAAATGCTGTTTACTGCGCCTATATCGGGTAACTTGATGTCGTTAAGTTTTTTACCTGCATAATCGTACACAGCCAACTCAGAATGAACGTCTTTCAAATAATTAACAATGAATTTTCCATTCGATGCAACTACACTTTCCAAAACGGCTTCGGTTTGTGGAATAACGTCAGTCCAATTTTCTTTGGCAGGTTTTGCCATATCTATTTTAATTAAACGGTATTTTGGAGCATTGGCATTGGTGCGAATATAAAAAATGTCGCCTTCTGAGTCCACAATATCGTATTCGCTTTCAAACTCGGTAACTACATCAACAAAAAGAGCATTTTTTTTGGTCAAATCTTTCACCGACCATGCGTTGCCGCTTGTAGATTCGGTTTTTCCAACTATCAAATATTTTCCATCGTCCGTTACGCTGGCGTAGCAATTTCTTTTGGCGTGTTGTTTGTCTTCATAAACCAAAACGTCTTTGCTGGCGGGCGTTCCCACTTGGTGGTAATACACTTTGTGAAATTCGTTTACGTTAGAAAGTTCGCCACCTTTTTTGGGAGCATCGTATCGGCTGTAATAAAATCCGGTGCTTTGTGCATTCCACGAAATACCCGAAAATTTAACCCATTCTACATGGTCTTCGAGGTCTTTTCCGGTAGCAACATCGCGCACATAAATTTCGTTCCAATCCGAACCTCCACGAGCTATGGTGTAAGCCATATATTTTCCGTCTTCGCTAAAAGAAGTTGAACCAAGAGCAACTGTTCCGTCAGAGGAAAGTGTGTTGGGGTCGAGAAATACTTCGCCATCGTTTTTCAAATCGGTAGTTTTGAACAAAACATATTGATTTTGTAAGCCATCGTTTTTGTAATAGAAATAGTTTTCGCCTTTTTTTTCGGGAGCAGAACGTTTTTCGTAATTCCAAACTTTTTCTAAACGCGATTTAATTTTGTCTTTGAACGGAATTTTAGCCAAATAATCGTTTGTAACTTGATTTTGTTTGATAACCCACGCTTTTGTTTCTTCAGAGTTATCGTCTTCGAGCCAACGATAAGGGTCGGCTACTTTTGTACCAAAGTAATCGTCGAAAACTGTGGTGTCTTTGCGGGTTTCGGGATATTTCATTGCTTCTTTAGGCTCATTTTTGCACGATGCAAAAAGAGCGAGGGTTAAAAGTAAAAAAACTGCTTTTTTCATAAATTACTGTTTTGTATTCGCCTTAGCGAAATGTATAACAAATTGATTTTAAGATAAAAATATCTAAATAAAATCGGTTTTTTGGTTTTTGTAAGCAGTGCAAAGGTATTTTTTTTGGTTTGAAAAGGCAATGATTTTTGTTTCTTTTTTTTGTAAAAACAAAAACTGTTTGCAAATGCAAAATGCACGTGTGTTTAGTTTTCTTAAATTTATCGAAATCAAAAAAAAAGACTTTTTTATTGAGCTTAATTTTTGTTTAAATATAGCTGAATAATTTTTTTAGATTAAAAAGAACCACATAAAACATAGCTAAACCTATTCCTAAATAGAGAGGCATCAGTACTTTGATAGAAATAAACGAAAATCTACGCAAGAATATACCCAAACTCATCATAAATACAATCATTATCTTAGAACGTGTGTTTTGAAATTGCCAAAGTGTTAATTGAGAATTGTTGAGCTTTAAAATTCGGTTGTAATTTTGAACAGCTACTTTGTGAAAAATAAATCGTATTTTGAACAATGCAATGGCAACTCCTATCGAAAGTAAGAAAATTAGCTGATGCAAAGTAAATAAATTTGACCAAGTATAGGCTCTATATAGCAACATATAGGTTGCTATTGACCATATAAATGTTGTAAAAAGCAGTAATCCTTTTTTTGATGTTTTTATCATTTTAATTCGTCTATTGTTAAATTGGTTTGTAGTTAGGTTTATTGCAGTTAGTAACACAAAAGTACGAAAAATAAAGAGAATAGAAATAAATAAGTGGAAAAAAAGCAAAAAAAAGAAATTGAACAAATAGATGTTTCGACCATTAATGCTAGCAATCTAAGCATTTTCCAAATAAATTGACTAAAAATTTAAAAAAATTATGTTAAGTTTTTGTTAAAATAAAATAAATGTTTTCCTTTGTAGCCCTTAAAAAAAGCAATGACAAGATTAAAACTTACAATACAATATACAAAGCCTGTGAAGAGGACAAATAGCCCTCTTTCAGGCTTTTATGTTTTTAAATTAATTCCTCAATAATCTGAAAAAAGGCTTAAGTGCAAAACTTAATTTTTAGCTAATCTAAATTTAAAGAACAATTAAGTGCTGTATTGAAAATAATTTCAGACTTTTGCAAAAAAAATAATAAATTTTAATTGTATCTATAATAAATAGGTATAGCATAAAATCAATAATTTGTTTAACCAAAAATTTTTAAAATTCTTATGAAAAAAATTCTTATGAATTTTGCACTATTGATTACTTTCAGTTTTATTAGTGCGTTTGCATTTGCTCAAGGTACTTTAGGAGGTATTGTAGTAGATGGAAAAACCGGCGAATCGCTCATCGGTGCTACTGTGGTAGTAGAAGGCGTAACAGGTGGTACTATTACTGACGTAGATGGAAGTTTCAAAATTAACGTTCCCAGTGGAAATCATAATTTAGTAATCAGTTTCGTAGGTTACTCAACTAAAATCGTAGCTGTAGATGGTTCTACTTCCAATTTGGGCAACATAACTCTCGATGAAAGCGCAATAGGTATTGCCGAAGTAGGAATTATAGCTTCTGTAGCAATAGACCGTCAAACTCCGGTAGCTGTGTCGAGCATTAAGCCTGAAATTATTGCTGAAAAATTAGGAACACAAGAGTTTCCTGAAATATTAAAATCTACACCTTCTATGTACGTAACTCGTTCGGGTGGTGGATATGGTGATTCTCGTTTAAATCTTCGCGGTTTCGATTCGCGCAACGTGGCAGTTATGATTAACGGTGTACCTGTAAATGACATGGAAAGCGGTTGGGTTTACTGGTCAAACTGGGCTGGTCTTTCTGATGCAACTCGTTCTATGCAAGTACAACGCGGTTTGGGTGCTTCTAAAGTAGCTGTTCCTTCTGTGGGTGGTACGGTAAATATTCTTACCAAAACTACTGATGCTGAAAAAGGTGGAGTTATCAATCTTGGTGTAGGTAACGATGGTTACGAACGTTGGGGAATAGCATTGTCTTCTGGTTTGACTGAAAAAAACTGGGCATTTGCTTTTTCTTTGGGACACACAACAGGTAAAGGTTATGTAGAAGGTACTGATTTTGATGCTTGGTCTTATTATTTAGGAATTTCAAAACAAGTAAATACAAATCACCGTTTGGCTTTCTCTATGTTTGGTGCACCACAATGGCACGGACAAAGAAGTACTCGTTTAACAATTGAAACTTTTGATAGAGTAAACCAAGGAATTAAATACAATCCGGATTGGGGTTATCAAAATGGACAAGTACAATATTTAAGAAAAAACTATTATCACAAACCACAAGCTATCCTAAATCATTTTTGGACAGTTTCTTCTAAAACAAGCGTTATTACAGCTTTTTATGCTTCATTAGGCACAGGTGGTGGTACAGGTAGTTTAGGCAATACCGGTAAATTTAGTTCATACCTTACTGCCGATGCTCAAATTGATTTTGACCGTATTATTGCCGAAAACATTGCTTTAGGTGCAAGAGGCTCTGATGCAATTATTCGTACTTCGGCTAATAATCACAATTGGTATGGGTTTATTTCTACATTGAATCACAAATTTACAGATAATCTTACTTTAAATTTTGGTCTTGATTTTAGAAGTTATGTAGGACAACACTATCAAGAGATTGTTGATTTATTAGGTGGTTCGTATTATGTTTCTACTACTGATAAAAGCGCAGGAACGGTATTAGCCAAAGTAGGCGACAAAGTAGGTTACTGGAACGACGGTATTGTAGGTTGGGCAGGTACTTTTGCTCAATTAGAATACACCAACGGAAAACTTTCAGCTTTTGTAGCAGGAGCTGCTTCAAATATGTCGATGCAACGTAAAGATTATTTTATCTATGCTACCGATAGCTTAAGCGAAAAATTAAATTATTTTGGTTACAGTGGTAAGGGTGGTGTAAACTATAACTTAACAGACCATCACAATGTTTTCGTAAACGCAGGATATTTCCAACGTCAACCTGACTTCCGCAATGCTTTCGTTAACAATACGAATACTCCAAACCCTAACGGTGAAAATGAAAAAATTACTTCCATGGAATTAGGATATGGTTTTAGAAAATCAAACTTATCGGTTAACTTCAATGCATATTACACAATATGGGCTGATAAGAGTTTTGTAAAAACATATTCCTTACCTGATTTAAGTATATTGAGTGCGAACTTACAAGGTGTAGATGCTCGCCACATGGGACTTGAACTTGACTTTGTTTACAGCCCAATTAAAAAACTTACCATTACCGGTATGGCTTCTTTAGGAAACTGGATGTGGTTGAATAACTTAGAAGATGTAAAAATATATGATGAAAGCCAGAATGAAGTTGCAACCGTTAATTTATTCTTAAAAGATGTAAAAGTAGGCGATGCTGCTCAAACAACTGCTGCTTTTGGTATCAACTACGATTTGTTGAAAAATTTGAAAGTGGGTGTAGATTACAATTATTATGCAGATTTATTTGCTAATTTTGATGCACTTAAAAGAGGTACTGCTCCTGCTGAAGGTGAAGTAAATCCTAATTCATGGGAAATGCCTGTTTATCAATTGATAGATGTTAATTTACGTTACTCTTTTGATATGAAAGGATTTAAATCATCTGTTTATGCTAACGTAAACAATTTATTGAATGTTGAATACATAGCCGATGCAACAGATGGTACATCTCATACTTGGAACACTGCTAGCGTTTATTATGGTGTAGGAAGAACTTGGTCTTTCGGCTTAAAAGTTACTTTCTAATTTAATTAATGATTGTTAATTATTAATTGTTAATTAATAATTTTTTAAAAGTATCAACAAATAAAAGATTAAAACAATGAAAAGATATATTTTGAGCCTTTTGGCTTTTGCCTTGTTCTTTACTTCGTGTGAAGGACCTATGGACGCAATCAATGATGAAATAGATTCATTAAAAGTAAATTATGCAGTTTCAAACCTCGAGTTTACTTTAACCGATGCCAATATTAAAACAGATATGGCAGTAGGTACAACCTACTTTTCTGAAGCAAAACCGGCTGCTAACTATGTACCTGCTTTTTTAAAAAAACAATATCCTGCTTTAGGTAAAGGCTCAAGGGCGTTGGTTACTTACAATTTCCTTCCATCTGCTTTTTTTGAAACAATTATCGGGACTACAACCGATTATACTTTGGTAACGGAAGACTACGATGCTATGGGTACTGCATCGGGAACTCCAGGCAAAAATGATAACTTTACTTCTGTCATTACTCCAGAAGTGTTTATGCCAGCATTTTTGCTAACTAAATTTGCTGATGCTACTGCCGGTAAAGCTTATCGCATTTTTTATAATTATCGTACTTCGGGTGCAAATTTCACTTACTCCAAGTTTGCTTATTTCAATGGTACTGAATGGCTAATCTCTGCTACTATTTACGAGCTTATTGCTGCTGACTACGATAGCATGGGCGACCCCGGTAACTACGATAACTTTTCATCTACCGACAAACCCGAAAACTATTTGCCTAATTTTATGAAGGTTAAATTCCCTCTTGCTCTTGACGCTACTAAAATGTTAGTTCTTTATAAATATTATTCAAGCACTACAGTTACAAAAGGTTCTGAAATGAAATTAACTTCGGGTGTTTGGGGTTTTGTTACTTCATTGACTAAGAAAACTCAAAGTTTTGTTCATAAAGGTACTGCTTGGGAAGCTGCTCCGGATTTGAAATTTATCGAAACTACCGATGCTCACACTCGCGAGTACACGCTTACTAATGCTGATTTTGCAATGGTAGGTAATGGATACTACAATAACTTCGACGTTCGTGCAGGTAAAGCAGAGGAATCTGTTCAAGTACGTATTGATAAAATATCAACTATTTTGAAAGCTAATTTCCTCGATTTAGCCGAAAATGATGTATTCCTTGTTCACTACAATGCTTACAATGGTGCTGCTGTTGTTTTGGATATTAAATTAAAAGCGATTCCAAAATAGTTAAAACTTATTTAGCTTAAAGTTAAAGCGAACTAATCTCAAAAATTAGTTCGCTTTTTCTTTGATGC
>DZBP01000022.1 GCA_022729915.1 Draconibacterium orientale
TTCTATTTGCCTTTCACTTTCTTCTCGTTTTGTTTTTTCGAGTTCTATTTGCCTTTCACTTTCTTCTCGTTTTGTTTTTTCGAGTTCTATTTCTTTATCCTTTTCTTCTATTTCATCATCTTTCTCTTCAAGTTTTTTGTCTTTTTCTTCTAATATTTTACCTTGCTGCTGAATTACTGCATCGCGCAATGCCAATTCATATACTTTTTCGCGCTCTTTTTCGGCTAATTCTTCCAAAATTTCATCTTCTATGTCCATCACTTTTCGTATTTGTGGTTCTTGGGCTGCTTTTTGTAAACGGCGAATCAGTTCTCTGTATTCTTCGGGAAAACTTTCTTCTTTTACATTTAAAATATGTTCATCTTGGGTACGGTTGCTTTGGTCAAAAACACTTAATAATTTTTCCAATTCGTTGCGTCGCCTCTCTTTCAATTCGGGTATCGGAATGATGTAACTCTCGTGATTTAAGCTGTCTATGAAATATTCCTTCTGCTTAATTTCTTTTCCTGTGCTAACATCAATGTATGTTTTCTTTGATTTTATAACTGGCACACCGTGTATGTTTTCCAACTTGTGTCCTAAAAAGTAAATACTGATTATTTCGCAAGCGCGTTTTATTCGCTTTCCGTTTTCTTGAGTGATGTAAATATTTTCTTTGTTGCTGTATTGCGCTCCCAAATAGTTGCGAAAACGCATAATATCAGTTGCAAATTTTGCTTTTTGAATCTCTATCAATACAATTTTATCACCTTCGGGCGTTTTTATTTTTGCCGAAAAATCCAATTTGTAAACGGTAAAAAAAGTTATGCCTTCTTCTCTTTTCTTTTTTTTCGTTTTTTTTACCGCTTTATTTTTATCAATTTCGGCAATAAATTCTTGTGGTCGAAATTCAAGAATTTCAACCTCTTGCCCTATAATGGAAGAAATCAAAAGTTTAGCTATTTTGCTGTCTTCCATTAAGTATTTGAAAACCACATCATATATTGGATTGGCTATGTGCATAAGTCTGTTGTTTTATTTTTTGCAAATATACGATTTTTTTTCGGATTTTTCAAAAACTTATGATGTTTTTCTCATTAAACACAACATGAAAGACTTCGGAACGACCGTAACAAACTTCAGAGCCATGGTAAGAGACTTCGGAACGACCGTAATATTTTTAACGATTTTTAACGATTGATTATAGAGAGCCTTATTTCCTTGAAAATTTAACCTTAAAAACGAACCTTCTTGCATTCAAACAACCACAAACTACTTAGGTTGTAAAAAATTAGTAAAAAAATTGATAAACCCAAACAATTCGAGAGCCGAAACCAAAATTACAAACAAAAGTACATATCGAATAAAACTTGTTCCCAACCGTGCGGCATACCTAGCCGCTACATAAGCTCCTAACATATTGCCAATTGCCAAAGTAAAACCCAAAGTATAGTCAACTTGATTATTGAAAATAAAAACCGAAAGAGCAAAAATAGTATAAACCAAAACAATAAAAACTTTTAAGGCATTTGCTCTAACCAAATCGTAACCAGCACCCAACACTAAAGCCGCCAATAAAAACAAACCAACTCCTGCCTGTATAAAACCTCCATACAAGCCTATTAAAAAGAAAATAACAATAGGCACAATTCCCTTTTTCTCTTTCAAATCATCGGTTCTACCCTTTATCCAAGCATTGGGTTTTATAATAATCAAAAAAAACATAATTACCAAAACCACACCAATAGCTTGTCGCATCAATTGCTCATTAAGCTCTACAGCCAATTGAGCACCAATCAATGAGCCAATTACCGCAGGAATAGTTAAACGTGCGACTGATTTTGTATCCAAAAGATTTTGTTTTTTAAAGATAGAATTTGCAACAATACTTTGCAGCAAAATACCAATTCTATTAGTTCCGTTGGCTACATTAGCTGGTAATCCCAAGAACATAAGTAAGGGCAATGAAAGCAGCGAGCCATTACCTGCCAAAGTATTGATTATTCCGGAAAAAAAACCTACCAAAACTACTATCACTATTGTTATTAAGTCCATTTATTTCTATTAAATTTATTTAAAAATCAAATATATACAATCAATTATTAGTTTTAAAAATTTTATCAATTCAACGATTTATACTTTTCACAAAACTAACTAATTTAATCAAACAAAATTTAGCTCGTAGATTCTTTGTTTTGTGTGGCTAAAAATAAATAAGCTAACTAGCTGTTTAACATGAAACTATACTCGTGCAGAATTTCAAAAACAACAAAAAAAAATCAGTCAAAAAACACAGCAACCAATTAAAAATTACCAAATTATTGAATTTATTAACACTTTAAATTTGGAATTTAGAACTAAACAATTTATCTTTGCACAAAATTTCAAAGCAATTGTAGGGGACATCAGTCCCCTATTTTATTACATATTTTTAAAAACACAACAAGATAAATGATTGATATAGTATTAGTTAAGGAAATAATAGAACAACACATAAACGATACGGAATTGTTTTTGGTAGAAATGACCGTTTCCGAAAACAATATCATCAACATCATACTCGATTCAGAAACAAATGTTTCTATTGGCGACTGCATTTCACTTAGCAAACATATTGAAAGCAAGCTCGATAGAGATGTTGAAGACTACGAACTGCAAGTTTCTTCTTCGGGTGTAGGGCAGCCTTTGCGCTTAGAACGCCAATTTGCTAAAAACATAGAGCGTACAGTAGAAGTGCTTGACAACAAAGGTATTAAACATTCAGGAACATTAAAAACTTACGACCAAGAAAGTGTGGGTGTTGAAATAACACGCAACATCAAATTGGAAGGAAAAAAACGCAAAGAACTGGTTACAAACATCGAAAATTTTAGGTTCGACCAAATAAAATCAGTAGTTGTAGTTCCAGACTTGGGTAGAAAAAAATAAAAAAATTCAAAATAATTTAATGTGTACTTACTTTGAAAAAAAATAAGTACATCATCAAAGAAAAATACATAAAAACAATGGAAAATTTAAGTTTAATCGATACCTTTTCGGAGTTTAAAGAACTAAAAAACATCAACCGCGAGACGCTTATGCACGTTTTGGCTGATGTATTTAAAGGTTTGTTGCAAAAAAAATACGAATCGAGCGATAATTTTGACATTATCATCAACATCGACAAAGGCGATTTAGAAATTTGGCACAATAGAACAATTGTAGAAGACAAAAACTATATAGACCCAAATACTCAAATACCACTTTCGGAAGCAAAAAAAATAGAAGAAGACTACGAAATAGGTGAAGAAGTAAGCAAAGAAGTAAAATTAGAAGATTTTGGACGTCGTTCCATTTTGTCGCTACGCCAAAATTTAACTACCCGAATCTTAGAATTAGAAAAAGACAATCTATTTTCAAAATACAAAGAACGAGTAGGCGAAATAGTTGCCGGAGAAGTATATCAAATTTGGAAAAAAGAAATTTTGGTGCTCGACGATGAAGGCAACGAACTTTTGCTTCCCAAAACAGAACAAATTCCTTCAGACTATTTCCGCAAAAGCGACCCAATAAGAGCAGTTGTAGCTCGCGTGGAAATGAAGAACAACACTCCAATAATTGTGCTTTCGCGTACAGCTCCAGAGTTTTTAGAAAGACTCTTCGAGCTTGAAGTACCCGAAATTTACGATGGTTTAATCACTATTAAAAAAATAGTTCGCTCAGCAGGCGAAAGAGCCAAAGTAGCAGTAGAATCTTACGACGACCGCATCGACCCAGTAGGTGCATGTGTAGGCGTAAAAGGTACACGTATTCACGGAATTGTACGCGAGCTCAGAAATGAAAACATTGATGTAATTAACTTTACAAATAACCTTCAACTCTACATTTCCAGAGCACTAAGCCCTGCTACAATTACTCACATAAAAGTAAACGAAGAGAAAAAACGCGCCGAAGTTTTCCTTGACCCCGAAGAAGTTTCTAAAGCCATAGGAAAAGGAGGTATGAATATAAAGCTTGCTAGTCAATTAGTTGGTTATGAACTTGATGTATTTAGAAACATCGACGAATCGGAAGATGTAGAAGACGTAGTAATTGACGAATTCTCTGACGAAATAGAAGAATGGGTTTTGAACGAACTCAAAGCCATCGGTTGCGATACCGCTAAAAGCGTTTTGGAACTAACTCGCGAAGAATTGGTTGAAAGAACTGATTTAGAAGAAGAAACAGTAGATGAAGTACTTCAAATTTTCAGAAATGAATTTGAATAAATCAACTAAAATAGAAACGATTGCTTAAAAACAATTATTTTTAGCAATCGTTTCGCAAAGAAGTAAATTAATTATCAATCCTAAAAATAATAAAAATTATCGAAGTATTGAACAATAAAATGCGAAATACAAGGTAATAAATTATTTTTTCAAAACATATTTTCCAAAAACAAAACAACAAAAAGACTATAATTATTTGTAAATGATTAATTTACAAAAACAACTTATTGGAAATCTCTTAAAAAGTATCGGGAAAAAGAATTATTTTTTGTTAAAAATTTCATAAAGCAATAATTAATAGATACTTTTGTAAAGTTTTATCTATGCCAAAGTAGATTTAATTTTTTTAATAGAACAAATCTACTTTTTTAAGTGAATAAGATTCAATTTTTTTCGCCGCTAAGGCAATCTTGTTACAGCTTAAAATATTTGGAATACTGTATGTTTTTTTTAAAAAAGCTCTTGATTCAAATTTAAATTATTATATGGAAGTTAAAAGGCTTGCTAAAGTAGCTAAAGAAGTTAATATAGGAAGTTCTACCTTGATAGAATTTCTACAAAAGAAGGGTATGCCGGACGCTAATCCAAATTCGAAAATTAGCGAAGAGATGTATGCTGTTATTTTAAAAAAATACAGCACGGATAAGGGTGTAAAAACAAACGCAGACAAAATTTGGAGTGAAAAACAAAAAAAAGATAAAAACGAAGTAATCACACTCCACTCTGCTGAAACAAAAGAAGAACTAAAAATTGAAAAAGAAGTAATAATCAAAGAAACTACTGTTGAAAGAAAACCTTTTAAAATAGTGGGTTCGATAAATTTGAACAACGACAAAAAGCCTGCAAAAAAAGAAACGACTCCCGAAGAAAAAAAATCAATGCCCGAACAAAATAAATTTGTGAAGCAAGAAAAAAGCGAAGAAATAAAAAAAACGCCTCATGCTGAAAAAATTCAACAAGACAAACCTCTCGTTGAAAAGATTCAACCTGAAGTAAAATTACAGGAAAAACCCATTCAAAAAGAAGCTGCTGAATTGATAAATATTATTAATACAACCAATAACGACGAGGCTAAAAAAGAAGGCTCTGAGAAAGAATTTAAAATAGTTGGTACTATCGACTTAGATAATTTGAATCAGAAAACCAGACCTCTGAAAAAAACAAAAAAGGAAAAAGAAGCTATTAGGAAACTCAAATTTGCCGACAAAAAGAAACCCATTCTTAATAAGCCTACTTCTGACAACAAATCAGAGCCTGTTAAGCATGAGAAAAAGCACGAAAAGTTCGATAAACTTAATAGACCCGACCGACAAAATAGACCCGACGACAGGCAAAATAGACCCGACAACAGGCAAAATAGACCTGAAAGAAAGGACAAACCTGCCAATCAGGAAAGACCCGAAAATAGGCAAAACAGACCCGACGATAAACAAAATAGACCTGATAACAGGCAAAATAGACCTGATAATAGGCAAAACAGACCTGATAGAAATGGTAAGAACGAACACAACAAGTTCCAAAAACCAGCTTTTGAAGTAAAAGAAAAAGTAAACAAAGAAGTACTCCTCAATAAAAACATAGAAGACGAAGACAAAGATTTTCTTGAAACCAAAGTAAAAAAACTTTCGGGTCCAACTGTTATTGGCAAAATTGAATTGCCTGTAGATAAAAAAGCGATTCTTCCTTTAGCAGACAATAAAAGAAGAAAGAAACGCAAACGAATTATTAAGAAAACAGGCAAAGAAGTTGTTAAAGAAACCGAAGGCGAAGTTGATGATTTAGCCAAAGTACAGCAAAAAACTCAAGCCAAAATAATTTCTAAGGTTAAGAAGAAATTTGTTAAAGGCAAAAAAGTTGCTGTTAAAACTGAAGTTAAAGACGAAGACATCAGAGAACACATTAAAGAAACTTATGCCAAGCTTACTGCTAACAAACAAAAAGCAAAAACTTCGGCTAAACATAGAAAAGACAAACGCGACCAAGTAGAACGTAAAAAACAAGACGAACTTGCTCAACAAGAGGAAGCTAAATCGACCATAAAAGTTACTGAGTTTGTTACAGCCAACGAGCTTGCTACCATGATGGATATTAGCGTTACCGACGTTATTTCTACTTGCATGAGCTTAGGTCTTTTTGTATCAATCAACCAAAGACTTGATGCTGAAACCATTGCACTAGTTGCCGATGAGTTTAATTTCAACGTAGAATTTATTAGTGTTGAAATACAAGAAGCAATTGAAATAGAGGAAGATAAAGAAGAAGATTTAGTAGCACGTTCTCCGATTATTACAGTAATGGGACACGTCGACCACGGTAAAACTTCCTTACTCGACTTTATTAGAGAAACCAACGTTATAGCCGGTGAAGCAGGTGGAATAACCCAACACATTGGTGCATACAAAGTGAAACTTAAAAACGGTCAATACATTACTTTCCTTGATACTCCCGGACACGAAGCCTTTACCGCAATGCGTGCCAGAGGTGCTAAAGTTACGGATATTGTAATTATTGTGGTTTCAGCCGATGATAGCGTAATGCCTCAAACGATAGAAGCCATAAACCATGCTTCGGCTGCCGGCGTTCCTATTGTATTTGCTATCAACAAAATAGATAAACCCAATGCAAACCCCGACAAAATTAAAAAGGAGCTTGCAGAGATGAATTACTTAATAGAAGAATGGGGCGGAAAATATCAAAGTGCCGACATTTCAGCTAAATTTGGTAACAATGTAGATGAATTGTTAGAACTAGTATTGCTCGAAGCCGAAATATTGAATCTTAGAGCTAATCCAAACAAACGCGCTAAAGGAACTGTTCTCGAATCGACTCTTGACAAAGGTAGAGGCTATTTAACCACCATTTTGGTAAAAAGCGGAACGATGAAAGTAGGCGATATTATTCTTGCCGGACGTTATACCGGAAGAGTAAAAGCTATGTTTAACGAACGCAACAATGCCATTGATTCGATAGGACCAAGCGAGCCTGCACTTATTTTAGGTTTAGACGGCGCTCCTCAAGCTGGCGATGAGTTCAATATTATGGTGAATGAAAAAGAAGCCCGTTCTATTGCAAACAAACGTGAGCAATTAAAACGCGAACAAAATCTTAGAACCAATAGACATATTACGCTCGACGAAATAGGAAGACGTATTGCAATAGGAAACTTCCAAGAGCTAAATATCATTGTAAAAGGTGATTTCGATGGTTCAGTTGAAGCTCTTTCGGATTCATTGCAAAAACTTTCGACTCCTGAAATTCAAGTGAATATCATACACAAAGCTGTAGGTCAAATTTCTGAAAACGACGTTACACTCGCAGCCGCTTCTAATGCCATCATTATTGGATTCCAAGTGCGCCCCTCATCGAGTGCACGCCGCCTTGCCGAAACTGAAGGTATCGACATCAGACTTTACTCAATCATTTACGATGCTATTGGCGAGTTAAAAGATGCAATGGAAGGTATGCTTTCTCCTGAAATAAAAGAACAAATTATTGGAGCTGCCGAAATCAGAGAAACGTTCAAAATAACCAAAGTAGGCACAATAGCCGGTTGTATGGTGAAAGAAGGTAAAATGGTTAGAACAGCAAAAATACGCTTAATTAGAGATGGTATTGTTATTTTCACCGGAAATCTTGGTTCTTTGCGCCGTTTTAAAGACGATGTAAAAGAGGTGAAAAACGGATTTGAATGCGGTTTGAACATTGATAGATACAACGACATTAAAGAAGGTGATATTATTGAAGCTTTTGAAAACATCGAAGTAAAAAGAACATTAAAATAATCATCGCATCTATTTTTATATTAAAAATCCGCACAATCATTATGGTTTTGCGGATTTTAACTATATAAATAATTGAAAATTCGTAACCCTTTACTTTTTCTTTTCTAAAAAGTTCTAATAAATGAATTTAAGTAAAAGAAAGAATTAATTGAGTCCGAAATTTGACTCATATAATATAATTCATATGTTGTGAACCAAATTTAATTGTATATTTAATTTTGCCAAGTGCTTAGAATTTATTTGATTACAAAAATGTTTGCTCCAAATAAAATAGCACTGGTGCTTAATTCATAATTACTCAACCAACCTGTACTATGTCAAAAGATTGGAAAGAACGTTTGGGAGTGGTTTACTCCACAAACAAAGAATTTGAATTTGAAAAAACAAATGGCTCTGAGCAGGAAACACTTCCACCTCAACAGCAAAATCTTAGAATAAGCCTTGATAAAAAACAACGCAAAGGCAAATCGGTAACATTAGTTTCAAACTTTGTAGGCAAAGAAGATGATTTGAAAGAATTAGCTAAAACTCTCAAAACCAAATGTGGTGTAGGTGGTTCGGTGAAGGAAGGTGAAATCATTATTCAGGGCGATTTTAGAGATAAGATACTCGATATTTTAATTAAAGAAAACTACAAAGCAAAAAAATCGGGCGGGTAAGAAAAACAAAACTCCCTTTTTAAGCATCATTGCTATTTTAATTGGAGTAAGACTTTTTGTAATCAAATAGATTTTAAGCACTTGGCAAGCGAAATATACAATTTGGTTCACTACTTACAATCTTTATTTTCATTTTTTTAGTTACTGAAATTCAATAAAAAATGATAAAACTAGAATCGAATATAAATACTTCAAATCAAGAATTTTTAAACAATAAACAAGAATATTTAAAAATTATAGAAGTCTTTAAACAACGACTTGCTCAAACGCAAAGTGGAGGCACGCCCGAAGCGGTTTTAAAACACAAACAACGCGGCAAATTGCTTGCTCGTGAGCGTATTAGTTTGCTTATCGATGCACATACACCTTTTTTGGAGCTTTCTGCATTGGCAGCTTTTGGTCAAAAAAATGATGCTTTCCCTTCGGCTGGAATTGTAACGGGCATAGGCGTTATTCACGGAAGAGAAACCGTGGTTATAGCCAATGATGCCACCGTAAAAGGAGGCACTTATATGAAAGAAACCATCAAAAAACACGTTCGCGCTCAAGAAATAGCGCTCGAAAACCACTTGCCTTGTGTGTATTTGGTCGATTCGGGTGGAGCATTTTTGCCCGAACAAGACACCGTTTTCCCAGATAAATATGATTTTGGTCGCTTTTTTTTCAATCAAGCGCAACTATCGGCAAAAGGCATTGCGCAAATAGCTATCGTAATGGGTTCGTGCACAGCGGGTGGCGCTTATGTGCCGGCTATGTGCGACGAAACGATTATTGTTCGCAATCAGGGCACAATTTTTATAGGCGGACCGCCTTTGGTAAAAGCTGCCACAGGCGAAGAAGTTAGCGCCGAAGAATTAGGCGGCGCGGTTGTTCATACTTCTATTTCAGGAGTAGCCGACCACATAGCCGAAAACGATGAGCATGCCTTAATGATTTGCCGAAATATTTTTGAAACACTCAAAGTAACCCATAGGCAAAAGCTCGATTGCAAAGAAATAGAAGAACCGCTTTATGACGCTCGAGAATTGTATGGCTTTGCACCTATCAACCTCAAGAAACCAATTGATGCTAAAGAAATTATAGCCAGATTGGTAGATGGAAGCAAGTTTCATGAATTTAAAGAACAATACGCTCCCACTATTGTTACCGGATTTGCCCATATCAAAGGTTTTCCGGTAGGAATAATAGCTAATAATGGGGTGATATTTTCAGAAACAGCTCTCAAAGCAGCGCATTTTATCGAACTTTGCACCCAACGCAAAGTACCTCTTATTTTTTTGCAAAATATAACAGGTTTCATTGTGGGTAAAGAATACGAACACAAAGGAATAGCGCGCGATGGCGCAAAAATGGTTCACGCCGTAGCTACTGCTAATGTTCCAAAATTCACTGTGGTAGTAGGCGGTTCGTTTGGAGCTGGCAATTACGCAATGGCAGGAAGGGCTTTCGAGCCACGTTTGTTGTTTATGTGGCCTAATGCCAAAATATCGGTTATGGGCGGAGAACAAGCCGCTAACGTGCTTATAACCGTAAAAAAAGAGCAACTAACTGCGCAAGGCAAAACGCTAAGCCAAACCGATGAAGAGCAATTACGAAAACAGATTCTGGATAAATACGAACTTGAAGGCTCGGCATATTACAGCACTTCGCGACTTTGGGACGATGGAATTATTGACCCTGCCGAAACACGAAATTATTTAGCCTTAGGCATTTCCATGTCGCTCAATAAGCCTTTTCCGGAGCCAAATAACGGTGTGTTTAGAATGTAACTTCTCAGAATGAATGTTTTCTAAAAAATAAATAGGTAGTTAACCAAATTTGATTGAGGATTTTATTTTGCCAAGTATTTAAAATCTATTTGGTTACAAAATGGATAATTAAATTTGGTTTACTACTTACATAGCAAGAACTTGCAACAGTTTATACCCTCTACAAGTACTTAATTTGTGCTCTAATTGCAATGAAAGCGAGTAATTTTTTCAGTTGTTTGAAATAGAATTATTTTGCATTTTCTACAATTTTGATTTCTTGCTCTGTAAAATTGTAAAAAAGATAAATCATGTTATCTATTTCTTTATCAATGTATTTTATTTGTTCTACAATGGGTGCAATTATCTTTTGTTCCTCCGAAAAATAGACTATCCATTCGTTTTTTTGTTGAAGTTTTAGCTCTTTTTTTTGTTTTTTAAGTTCTTCTATAAATTCGATAGAACTTAATAAATGCCAAGAACTTAATTTATTAGTAATTTTAATTACTTCAAACTCTGATTGTAAAAGGTTTATAAAATTAGTTTCGAGCCTGTTTTTTTCTTCGGTTAGTTGATTCATTTTTGAGAACAACCTTTTGCATTGGGTTGTATCTAACAGATTTAAATCAAAAATAGGTATTTCTGATAAATAAATTTCTTTGTATCTTAAATTGCTATGCGTGCGTGTAGTTTCATAAAATAATTCGTACAACATGCCAAACAATGAGGAGTTGAACAACAGAATAAACTTATATTTGTCGTCGTTCGTTATTGAGGGTGTTACAAATGTTATTGAATTAAGCCCTGCTATTTGAATTTCAGTATCAAAAAAAACAGCTCTGTTCTTTGTCGATAATTCGCGAACAAGCACAACATCTTTTGCATTGAACGATCTAATTAAGTTTTCTTTTGCCCAATAACTAGGCTGCGTTTTGTAATATCGCCAAATATTACTGCCTGAATATACTGCAAGTTGTTTGTTATGAGTTTGTTTGTTTTCCAACTCGCTTTCTATACCAGTAATACCCGCTCCTGCATTAAAACTAAAAAAATCTTTTAGCTTAAACGGACATTGTTTTATTTTTGTACTTATTAACTTCTGTGTATCATTAATAGGTAGATAAATAATGTAATTGGGTGCTTTTTTTATAGTTTCAAAATTTAATATTTCCTTCGATTCTATTTTTTTTTGAGCCTCAATTGGTTTTAATTGCGTATAGTTTATCGACATATTAGGCTTTTGCGAAATAATCATAATAACCGTTTCTACGGGAGTATCAGCAAAAATACCTGATTTTAAATTTATTATTGTGCTAAATTTGGCTGTATCAATCAAATATTTTCTCAGTTTAAGACCGTAACGCGCTGTGAAAAATTTATTGGTTGTAATAAAACCTAAATTACCTTCAGGTTTTAGCAAGTTTAGTCCTTTTTCAATAAATAAAGTAGCTAAATCAAAACCTGAATGAACAAATTTATAATTTTCTAAAATGAAATTGTTTTGAGAATTGTCTAAATCTCTGCTTCTTACATAAGGCGGATTACCAATAATCACATCAAACCCGCCATTTTTCATGATTTCGGGAAAATTAATATTCCAATCAAATGCTTTCTCACCAGCTATTTTTTTCTCACTTACCAGCGAGTTTCCACATTTTATATTTCCACTTAAATTTGAAAGTTTACGCTCTTTTTTGGCAGTGTGTAACCATAGCGAAAGCTTTGCTATTTCTACACTTTCCTCATTAATATCTACACCGTAAATATTTTTTTCCAATATCATTTTGTCTGTATCAAACAATTTTAGGGCTTCGCCAGATAGTTGATACAGCAAATCGTCGGTTTGTTTGTGTTCGGCAATTAAAAAATCGAGTGCCGCTATCAAAAACGCACCACTACCACAAGCAGGATCGATGATTTTTATTTCGTACAGCCAATTTTTATACGTTTGTATTTTGTCGATGGTTGTTAAATCATTAAAATTCAGTTCATTTTTCTTTTGAGTACAAAGCTCACCTATTGTATTTTCGCAAACGTATTGTGTAATAAATTTGGGTGTATAAAATATACCACCATTTTTACGAACATATTTTTCTAATGATTGTTCGTAAATCGTTCCTAGAATAGTCCAATCTATTGCAGTCGTGTCATTTTGCATTTTCTATGATTTGGATTTCTTCGGGCGTTAAGTTATAGAGTTGATAAACTAATAAATCAATCGTTTTTATTAGTTTTTCATAAACTTCAAATTTCTGAATAATTTGCTTGATATTCGCAACAAAATATTCTTCCCATTCATCTTGTTGATTTAGTGTTAATTTTATATTTTGTTTTGTCAGTTCGGCTTGAAATTGCTTAAATGCAAACTTATAATATTCATTTATTTTATTATTTATTTTTACATTATTAAAATTTGAAAAAACACGATTTAAAAATCTAGTTTTCAAGGTATAGATTTCATTATTTACTTTATAGATTTTATCAATTAAATCTACTATTTCGCTTTCTATTTCGCTTTCTATTTCAGGAAATGGAATTAAAAATAAATTTTGTGTTGAAATAGCATTTGTCAAAGTTGAATTATTTGTAAATTTCTTTTTGTAATAATAGGTTATTAATTTTGAGTTTAAAATTGATAAGATACTTTTAATATTGTATTTTGATTTATTTGTAATTGCGTAAGTCGTACCTAAATTATAGAAATTTTGATTATCATAAGTTAAAACAATATCTGTATTTATCATTTGCATTATCAATTTTTCTTGTGCTAAAAAGATATTCTCATCTCTTGCACGCAATAGTTTTGATTTATCGTAATTTACATAATTTTGCGGTACTAAGATGGAGTATTTTTTTAAATCTTTCCCTCTTAGTGTTGGCTTGTAAAAATCATCATGTTTTACATTACTTATAAATTTTTTATCATCGCCCGTTACAATTCCGTTATTGATGTTTATTATTTGATTTAACTTGGTTTTACAATTTTCAATTGATTCTATTACATTATTATCATCAGTACTTTTATTAATTGAAAATATATAATTATATGAATTTTGATATGAATTTTGACTTTGTAAATCTGTTTCAACTTTTTTGTTTTGTTTAAAAAAATTGACCGTAATTTTATCGTTGGTTATTTTCGTTTTCTTGAAAGAAATAGTTACTGTTTCTGCAATTACTTCTGCAAACTGACCTGAGCCCCAGTCAGTAACATTCATTATGTCAAAGTTAGTTAATAAATATTTTCGTATGGAAGTGTAAGCATTTGTTTTTAAAATATTTTTGTGGAAAATCCAACCGGAAATTCCTTCTGTTTTTAGATTTTTGCCCGTTAACTCCAAAAAAGGCGCAATTAAATTTAATTTTGTGGTTTTATATTTATCCGTTCCTGATTTTTCAAAAGAATTTGGAAAATTTGTATATAAATAGTGCAAAGTTAGTTTATCAAAACCACGATTATCTACATAAGGTGGATTTGCAATAATTATATCAAAACCACCGCTTTTCATGATTTCGGGAAAATTAATATTCCAATCAAATGCTTTCTCACCAGCTATTTTTTTCTCACTTACCAGCGAGTTTCCACATTTTATATTTCCACTTAAATTTGAAAGTTTACGCTCTTTTTTGGCAGTGTGTAACCATAGCGAAAGCTTTGCTATTTCTACACTTTCCTCATTAATATCTACACCGTAAATATTTTTTTCCAATATCATTTTGTCTGTATCAAACAATTTTAGGGCTTCGCCAGATAGTTGATACAGCAAATCGTCGGTTTGTTTGTGTTCGGCAATTAAAAAATCGAGTGCCGCTATCAAAAACGCACCACTACCACAAGCAGGATCGATGATTTTTATTTCGTACAGCCAATTTTTATACGTTTGTATTTTGTCGAAATATTCTTTTCCTTTTTTTGTAAGTTTGTTATTTTTCCGAATTGTTTCGTCAATGGCAATACTCTGAATAGTAAGCTTTGTTTTTTGATTTTCGCAATATTCGCCTAGGGTATTTTCTACTATATATTTTGTAATATAATCTGGCGTATAAAATACACCATCTTTTTTGCGTTTGCTCGGCAACTTTGCCAAAGTTTCAGCCTTTGGCAAAGTTAAATCGCGCTGTATCTCATCAAATTCATTTAATGAATGTTCAAAAATATGTCCTAAAATATTTACATCTATTTCGGTATTAAAATCATAATTGGCTATACTTAATACTCCATTTTGAAGTATTTTGTTATCAATAATGAGTTCTTTACTATCCAAAACTTCATCAAAAGCATACAAACCACCGTTGTAAGCCGGAATAGTGCCCCACCCCTCGACAGTAAAACCTAAGTTCAAATGATTAAAAAACAATTGATAACGAGAGTAAAGCGTAAAATCATCGCCTTCTTTGATTAAGTTTTTCCATTTATCAATCGTTCGAGACAAAGCGTTGGGCGGAATCAAGCCCTTATCTTCGGCAAAAGCTATAAAAAGGATGCGGTCTAATAGTTTTTGCGTTTTTTTGAGCAATACTATTTTATCGTATTGTTTGTTATTTTCGACTAAACTTTCAAAAACTCTTTCTTTAAATTGTTTGTAATCTTTGTAAAATTTAGCCGAAATATTTTCTTCATGAAATTTTGTTTCTTCCTTTAAATTAAGCGGAATATTATTGAAAATACTATCTTTTGAAAGAAATAAATACAAACGTTTGAAGTTCTCAATATCGAGATTAAACAAGGCAAATTCTTCGTATTGAGTTGAATTGTCGATGTATAAGCGCAAAAAACGAAAGGTAGAAGTAATTACGTATCGGCAATTGGGTTGATTGTTTTTATAATTAAATGCCTGTTTTTCGATAAATTTCAAATTCAACAACCTAGCCGATTTTAATTCGATTACACCAATAGCATTTCCGTCTTTCAAGATGGCACCATCGGCTTTCTTGCTGTCTGTCTGGTTTTTATATTCGGTAGTTAAGTTGTAATTTTTATTTGGATTGATGGTATATCCCAAAACATCTACAAATAATTCTCTTAAAAATCCTTCCTGATAATTTTCTTCATTCAATTGCATAATGTTTGAAAGACGAAGTTGGTCTTTAAAATAGGCATTATACGTTGTATAGGCTTGATTTACTTTGTTTTCGTCAAGCGTTTTAAGATATTTATTTACAATTGATTTCTGAAATATCGGCATAGCTTTTTAAATTTATTATTTTAAGGGTTCTATTTTAATTATCTTATAAATAGAATATTATAGTACAAAGCGCAGCAGCCCATACAGTTGTTTCTTTTTTTTACTCCACAAATATACTACTCTTTTTTTGTATTGCAAAAAGTAAAAACGGATAATAACTAAATTCTCGGTCTTTTGCTTTCGACCAGTATTATGCCCCTTGCTTAAAAAAAATGCTTATTTGCTCGAAACGACACTCCGCTTCATATAAAAAAATCACAGCCCTCCCCAAAAAGCCCTTCGCACTCAAAAAAAAACCATCCGCACAGCTCCAAAATCTCTCGGCGTGCAATAAAAAACAAAATGCACCGAACAAAAATCAATATGCGCCACACCAAAAGGTCTCGGCGTTAGCCAAAAAAAGCTATGCGCCACTCCAAAAACACTATGCGTTAGCCAAAAATGGCTATGCGCCACTATAAAATGTCTCGGCGTTAGCCAAAAATGGCTATGCGAATGAAGAAAAAAACTTTTTGCTTCGTCGCCGACACTTTTTGGAGTGGTGCGGACACTTTTTTGACCTCCGCCGAGACTTTTTTGACCTCTGCCGAGACTTTTTTGACCTCCGCCGAGCCTTTTTTTGGCTTCGCCGAGCCTTTTTGGAGTGGCGCGGAGTGTTTTTTTTCGTTCGCATAGCCATTTTTGGCTTTTGCATATTGATTGGCATTCTAAGCGTTTTTTTTTGATAGTAAAAAAACAAGATTTTTTATTGCTACCGACTATTTTTGGTTCTAAAAAAACTTGTTGGTTTTGAAAACCTTGTTATTTTATACACAAATACCTGCAATTTTAGAAATAGCATTTTGCTTTTGTATTTGCGCATAGCTATTTTGATAGTATAAAAGTCTGTTTATAAGCTTAGAAATATTTTATTGAGGAAAAACAGTTCAAAATATAGGTATTTTTTGAAATTCAAATTACAAAATCATTTAGTTTAGTATAAAAAAGAAAAACTCTATTCGCCAATCAGTTCAAAACCATTAAGCGAATAGAGTTTTCGTAACTAAACCCATCTTGATTTAAGCACTTTAAACCAAGAAAAGTTTCATAAGCAAAGCTTCGTTTTTGAGGTCTGCAAGTTTATCTTTTTCAGGAAGATACATTTCGTCAATTTCATTTTTGTACGTCTCTACAATTTTATATCTAACCATTTTAAGAGTAGAATTTATCATTTTGTTTTCTTCCGAAAACGAATCTTCCACGAGCATAAAAACCGAAGGAGTCCATTTTTCAGGGAGTTTACCTTTGTATTCAGCTTGCGATTTGTAATGGTTAAACGATTCTTTTACAACTTTAAGCAATTCTTTTTTGGCAGTAATGTGATGTTTTTTCACAAACGAAGCCAGTTTGGTTTTATTCAAAGTAGCAATTGCAGTAGTGTATTTTTTATGGTCGTTGTAAATCATGCACTGCTCTATAAATTCGGAACTATTTACAATGGCTTCTTCAATTTCTTCGGGTGAATATTTTTCACCGTCTTGCGAAATTAATAAGGCTTTTTCTCTACCTGTAACCATCAAAAAGCCATCTTCTTCGTAATATCCCATATCGCCGGTATATAAACCGCCATAGCGCAAAACTTCTGCGCTAGCCTCTGGATTTTTATAGTAACCTTTCATCACATTGTCGCCCCAGATTACGATTTCGCCTTTTTCGTTTACAGCAGCTTCTTTGCCATCGGGTTTAATAATTTTGCATTTTACGCCATTAATTACACCGCCCGAAGTACCTAATTTGTGTTTCCAAGGAGTATTGGCTGAGATAATTGGAGTAGCTTCGGTAAGTCCATATCCTTGGTAAACAGGTGTTCCAAGTGTATAGAAAAACTTTTGTTGTTTCACATCGAGCAAGGCACCACCACCAACACAGAATTTAAGATTTTTGCCAAAAACTTCTCTCAATTTTGGAAAAATAAGCGAATCGGCAAGTTTGTAGGCAGCTAAATTTTTAAGTCGCACCGAAAGAGGAGCTTTTCTAAAACCGTCTCTGTTGATTTCAATTCCGGCTTTCATTCCGGCATCGAATATTTTTTTAATCACACCGCCTTTGGCATCAATTCCGTCTTGCATTTTTTTCATAAAATTGCCAGTAAGCGCAGGAACTGTAAGTAAAAAATCAGGGTTTACTTCTTTTAAATTGATAGGAATGTTTTTAAGCGTATTGATAGAACCTCCTCTGGCATCTACAAAATAAAGGTCGAGACCATTAATAAGCGAAATGTAAATACCTACGGTGTGCGCAAAAGAATGGTCTAATGGGAGAATAATCAACGACTTGTAAAACTCCGGAATTTTAAAATACTCCATTGCTCCTGTGCTATTGGAATAATAATTCAAATGCGAAAGCATAATTCCTTTGGGATTTCCGGTAGTGCCCGATGTGTAGGAAATAGTTACGATGTCGTCTTCTTTAATATTTTCGGATATTTCGTGCAAGCGAGCATTGTGTTTGCCCATCGTTTGCTCGCCTTTGGCAATCAAATCGGAAATTAAAATTACATCTTTGTCTAAATTAAAAGCCAAATTTAAGTTTTTCAACTCGTCTAAAGCATCTTCAATGTAAATAATTTTGAAGTTTTTGCAATGAATTTTGCTCCAAATAGGGCTAATTTTTTCGATTAAATTGCGCGAAGTAATTATGGCTTTTGAATCGGAATGATTCAACCGAAAAAGAACTTCTTCTGGCATTAGCTTAATGGACAAAGGCACAGCGGTACAACCGGTTTTTAAAACTCCATATTCACCAATCACCCAGTTCATTCTGCCTTCAGCTAAAATAGCAATTTTGTCGCCTGTGCCAAAACCATATTCTAATAAGCCGTAAGCAATGAGTTTAGACTCTTTATTTACCTCTGAGTATGTTTTATTAACCCAGCCATTTTCTTTCTTTTCTGATACATAAGGTTTTTTTGGATATTTTTGAGCTGCTGCATCGAGCATCGCCAGAACGGTTCTTTTCATAAGTTTTAAATATTTATAGTTACTTTCTTATCAAAATATAGTTATACCTCAAATCCACAAGTCGGCTTTCAACTTGCTACTAATCATCGAATCAATTATTCTAAAAAAAAGTAGCAGATTTGCAAAAAAGCTAGTGTTAATTAACTGATTGATACGATGATTTGCCGATTTGAGGGATAAACTAATTTGGATTGTTTACTTACTTTCTTTTTTACAACATGAATTGAAAAACGAAGATTTTTAGAGTAGTATTCGCTCACAAAAATTATTCATGAATAACAATTTCGCTAGTAATTTGCAAGGCTTTACGATAAGTTACACTCACACCACAGTAGCGTTCTTCGGAAAGATTAACCGCTTTTTGGAGCTTTTCGAGCGATAGGTTTTTGCCCCAAAACTCGTAAGTAACGTGCATTTTGTGAAAATGTTTTGGGTGTTCTTCGGTCAAATCGCCATCAACTTTTACGTTGAAATTGTCTAATTCTACACGCATTTTTTTCAAAATAGAAACCACGTCCATAGCGGTACAACCAGCTAAAGCAACCAGCATAAGGGGTTTAGGTCTTGTACCTCTGTTTTCGCCACCAACGGCATCAACGGCATCAAGTACTATTTTGTGACCATTTACCTCGGCTTCAAAAGCCATATTTTCGAGCCAACTAACATTAATTGTTTCTGTCATTTTTGTAGTTTGTTTAAAATTTATACTTTTACAGAAAATATTGAATTTCAAAAAAAACTGAACCTAAATAAATTAAGAGAGCACAAAACGGCGTATAGTAAACAATGAATAACTATCCATTCTTATGATTTTTAAAGATTTATAAGAACAAAAAATGTTGAATATTACTGTTTATCTACTTAATATATTTCAGTTTTGAAATCCTTTTTTTTTAATTTTATTTTTTACAAATATAGTTCAAAAAATATATTTTAATCAAAAAAATATATGTAGATTTGTAATTATGTTTAGGCTCAAAATCCTAAAAACAATTTGTATTATAAATTTCAAAAGTTAAAATGCTTATTTATAGTTTTTTATAACTAAAAAAGCATATGTTCTAAAACAAATAAATTTGTTGTGAAAGTTACCCAATCTACATTTTCCTTTAGTTTATTTGTTTGACATAAACGGTTCTAAATGAAAAAAATAAAAGACTCACCATCATGTTTAACTTGCTCTATAGCAAAAACTTGCTTATTTAGGAAACTTCCTCCCGATGAGCTCGAAAAAATAGAGTATGAAAAAACTGTGCATTTTTATAAAAAGAATAATATCATTTACCGAGAAGGCAATAGAATAAATGGTTTTTATTGTGTTCATAGTGGAGTGGTAAAGCTCTATAAAACAGGGCTTGAAGGCAAGGAGCAAATTATACGATTTGCAAAAGCCGGAAATATCATTGGTTATAGGTCAATATTGAGTGGTGAGTTGGCTTGCACTACCGCTAAAACAATAGAAGATACGGTAGCTTGCTTCATTTATGGCACAAAACTCATAGAAATGGTAAACAAGCACGCACCCTTTGCTATGGAATTGATGAAATTGACATGCAAGGAGTTAGGCGAATCGAACAAATATATTTTAGATATTGCTCAAAAAACGGTAAGAGAAAGACTTGCCGAAATTTTACTCCTCTTAGTCGATGGATTTGGGCTCGACGATGAAAATATCTTGCAAATATCTTTAACTCGTGAAGAGTTATCCAATATGGTAGGCACAGCAACAGAGTCGGTTATACGTTTGCTTTCAGAGTTTAAAGCTGATAAAGTAATTGAACTCAAAGGCAGAAAAATTAAAATTCTAAACTTAAAGCAATTGCAGAAAATAAGCAATATTTAATCAACTGAAATTGCATTTTAGATTAATAATTTCCGAAAAAAACTTATTATTGATGAGAAAAATTTTGATAGCACTTTTCTTTGTATTGTTTTATATGACACTTCAGGCTCAAAAAGCAACGCTAAGCGGTTATGTAAAAGATTTGCAAACAGGTGAAGAACTAATTGGAGCAAATTTATACATAAATGAATTGAAAACTGGTGCCATAACCAATGTATATGGCTTTTATTCAATCACCTTACCCAAAGAGAAATATCACCTAACAGTTTCTTTTTTAGGTTACGACTCTCAAAAAATTGAAATATCGCTTACTGAAAATCAAAAAATTGATTTTCAGTTAAAACTTTCGAGCCAAGACCTTGCCGAAGTAGATGTAACAGCCGAAAAACTTGACAAAAACGTTACAAGTGTAGAAATGAGTGTAGTAGAGTTGCCGATAGCTACCATCAAAAATATACCGGCATTAATGGGCGAAGTAGATATTATTAAAAGTTTGCAACTATTGCCAGGAATAAAGTCGGCAGGTGAAGGTTCATCGGGCTTTCACGTGAGAGGCGGAGGAGTAGACCAAAACTTAATTCTCACCGATGATGCTACGGTTTACAATTCGTCGCATTTGTTTGGCTTTTTTTCGGTATTCAACTACGATGCAGTAAAAGATGTAAAAATTTTCAAAGGTGGCATTCCAGCCAAATATGGCGGGCGGCTTTCTTCATTGCTAGATATTAAAATGAAAGAAGGCAACAGTAAAGAGTTTAAAGCAACAGGTGGCATTGGTCTTATTTCGAGTCGTTTAACTCTCGAAGCACCCATCATAAAAGACAAAGCTTCTTTCTTGGTAAGTGGCAGAAGAACATATTTTGATTTGTTTTTTCCGCTTTTCGAAGGAAAACCAATAGCCGATGCAAAAGTGTATTTTTATGACCTCAACGCTAAAATAAACTACATAATCAACTCCAAAAACAGAGTTTTTCTATCCGCATATTTTGGCGACGACATCATGCGGTTTAGCAAAGATTTTAAAACAACTTATGGAAATAGAACCTTAAGTTTTCGCTACAACCATCTTTTTTCTGACCGTGTTTTTTCTAATACAACGCTAATTTACAGCAACTTTAATTATGGACTGGGTGTGCCTGAAGGTGAAATAGCTTTTGAATGGCTCTCTAATATAGTCGATTATTCTATCAAAAACGATTATACTTGGTACATAAGCACCAATAATTCAATAAATTGGGGTGGTGGATTTACGCACCACACTTTTGCGCCCGGAACTATAACAGCGGTAGGTACTAGTTTTGTAAACGACATGGAAATGGCAAAAAACTATGCGCTCGATTATTATGGCTTTATTGATAATGAATTGAAATTAAACAAAATAACATTAAAGTATGGTTTGCGTTATTCCGTATTTCAAAACGTGGGCAAAAGTACTTTCTATGAATTTGATAAAACGAATCCCAAAGAATATAAAGTAACGGATACCATTACTTACACTAAAGGAGTTATCAATACCTATTCAGGTTTTGAGCCGCGTATCAATGCCATGTTTCAGATTAATAAAACTACCTCAATAAAAGCAAATTACAATCATACAATACAATTTTTGCATTTAGCTACCAACTCGCAAGCTCCTACTCCTTACGATTTTTGGTTTGCTAGCAGTAAAAATATAAAACCACAAAATGCGAATCAGTTTGCACTAGGTATTTTTAAAAATTTTAGCAACAATACTTACGAAACATCGTTGGAGTTTTACTACAAAAAAATGAACAATGTAGTAGATTTTAGAGACCACGCTAGCCTTTATTTAAACGAACTTTTAGAAGGCGAAGTGCGTGCCGGCTCTTCTTATTCGTATGGAATGGAAGTAATGACCAAAAAAGACATTGGTAATCTAACAGGCTGGATTAGTTACACTTACTCGCGCACTATGCGCACAATACCCGAAATAAATAATGGTAAAGAATATCCAGCTGCTTACGACAAACCGCACGATATTGCAATAGTAGTTTCTTATAAGTTGTCCAAACGTATTCAATTGAGTGCCAATTGGGTTTATTCAACTGGTTCTCCACGTACCTTTCCTACTGGGCGCATTGAATATCAAGGCATGATTATTCCAGTATATTCCGACAGAAATTCAATTCGCATTCCGGACTACCATCGACTCGATTTTTCAGTTGATTATGATTTAGAACGAATAAGGAAAAAAGAAAAAACAAAAAAAATCGAAAGTTCTTTAAATTTATCTATTTACAATGTTTACAATAGACATAACGCTTACAGCATTGTATTTAAGCAAGATGAATTGAATCCACAAAATACTTATGCCGAAAAAACGTATCTTTTCCCACTATTTCCTTCGCTAAGTTACAATTTCAAATTTTAAACAAATAAGCACCAGTGCTATTTTATTTGGAGCATCTATTTTTGTAATCAAATAAATTTTAAGCACTTAGCGAAATAAAATATACAATTAAATTTGGTTTACAACATACTTAAAAACTTAAAATAATTAATTAAAATAAAACAATATGAAAAACATAGCAGTTCTTTTACTTGTTTTTAGCAGTTTGCTAATGGCATGTAATACACAAAAAACAGAAAATTCAGAAGATAATAAAAGTGCAGACACTTTAATTAAGTCTGAAAATATAGCAACTGATTATTCGGGAACGTACAAAACAGAAGATGCAACATGCACACTTTCTATTGTAATTTCAAAATCCGAAAACCAATACTCTTACGTAATTACTGAAACTAAAAAAGAATATAAAGGAAATTTGAGTATTGAAAATTCTGACGGCGAGGTTTATTTTACATTTGATTCAGAAATAGGTGATAACAAAGCGGGTAGTATTTCAGCAAAATACGAAAACAATACGCTCATCATTCAAAATTATGGCAATGCGATGAACGAATATCATTTTTTCAAGCAATGCGATTTAAAATATATTGAGCTAACGAAACAAAATTAAGCACTAATGCTTTTTTAAATTGAAGTAAATCTTTTTTGTAATCAACTAAATTAAACACTTGGTAAAAGTAAATATACAATTTGATTCATTGCTTAACTTACTTTTAATTTGCAAAAAATAAAAAAACCAATGAATTTTGTTCATTGGTTTTTTTTTTATTTCTATACTACTGAATATTAATTTTCACCTGGTTTTTTCTTTTTGAAAACCTCATCAGCTATAGGGTGAATAGGCCAATCGATACGGTTAAAATTAAAAGCTACTTGCCTCCATTGAGGATGTCCATCTTTTTGTAAGTTGATAACATTTGTTTTAATAGCAGAAAGTAATTCTTTAATTTGTTTTTGCTGCTCTGGAGTTTCGCCAGTAGTTTTAGTAACTAAAAGAGAAACAACAGCATAAGTAGTAACATCGTAAGAAGCCCAATCGTAAGTAGTGCGTAAAATTCGCACAGGTTCACCATATATTTCTTTCAAACGAGAGTCAGAAATTGAGATAAGTTTAATTTTCTTTTGATTGGCAGGCGACAAAAGAGAGAAGGGTTTAAAAGCCGCAACCGGAGCACTACCTACAAAGAAAAAAGCGTCGATCTCACGAGTCAATAAAGCTTTAATTGATTCTTTGAAAGAAAGGTTTACGTCAGTCCATTTGCATTCTGTTTGTTGCTTAATAATAAGGGCAGTAACAGCAGTTCCTTGGTCTTTAGAACCAATACCAACCTTAATATTAGGGTCATTGAGGTCTCTAAGACTTGAAATATTACTTTCGGTGTGTGCCACCAAATGAATTTCTTCGTTTCCAAGAGAAAGAAGCACTTTTATATCATCGGTTCTATTGGTAATGTTGGTCAAATCATTCCAAGCTTCTTGCTGCAAGACATCATACTGAACAAAAGCAATGGTACCGGCTTTTACGTTATTAAAATTTTCAACGCTACCTGATGAAACTTTCACTTCAAGAGTTTTGAGTCCAGTATAGTCTTTTATATCTTGAGCTATTCTGAAATTAGAAGCACCTTCAATTCCCGATAATATGACCTGAGCATTTACGGTTGAAATACTTGTCATTAATGTAAATGCAAATAGTTTGAGTAATAAGTTTCTCATGTACTTAGGTTTTTTAGAATTTTTTTTTTAGTTTTTTTATTTTTGTCAATTATTTTTTTTAGATAATAGTTTCACAAAAATATTGTTTTTTTGTTTAATAACGTAGTTTTTATTCTAATTATTACATGTTTTTTTTGCGAAAACTACTCTTTTTATTTAATTTGCTTTAAATTATTCCTTATTTTTAATTCTTACATTTTTACCAACTATGTTTAATTTAAAAACTTAAAAAAATGCAAATAAATAATAGAATTGATTGTTTTTAGATAAATAATACTTCGGTATTGATTTTTAAGTATCAAAGCCTAAGTATTTAGTATTAATTTTAAAAATAAAACTTCGTATATTTCTATTTCAACATAAAATATTAAATAGAAATGTACTTTGAAATAAATTAGTTGATTGCGGTTTATCAATAAAAGCTAAGCGCAAAGAAATAGGTACATACTTTTTTACAAAAAATGTACCCATTTCTTAAGGTTTTAGAATGAAAAATTACCCTTTAGCGTCGGGGTCGTCGCCACCAAAAGCTTTTTCTTCATCAAATCCTTTTTCATTTTCATCGATGCCTTCGTTTGAGCCATCGTCGAAAAAGTCTTCGGTTTTTGTAGTTTTATTTTCAATTTTGGGGTCTTCTTTTTTTACTTCAATCACTACTTCTTTCTTAGATTCAGTGCTTGAGGAAGAAATAGTTTTTAAAGCTTCGCTTCGTGCTTTGCTTTCATCTACAACCAATTTGGCTTTTTGCTTGTCGGTAGTAGTGATGTGGTGCATAACTTTAGATCCAAAGTAGAAAGCTATCATCATTTGGAAAGCGGTTAAAAACTGACTAACATTTTCTTCAAAACCTGGGGTGTGAACGCTCACTAGCTCTAAAATAACGGCTACATAAAGCAATGTGAGGGTCAATATGCTACGAAAAGTACCACGAGGCATTCCAAGCGATTCGTCAACGTAAGGGTTTGGATTTTCTACTGTCCATGTTTTGAATGTGTATTTGAACAGCAATACGATTAATAGTAGTAGTACTAAAACCAGCCATGCTATTACCGGCACGTAGATTTGATAAATATACGCATCTGTTGAAGCCACATCTACCATATTAGCTGATGTTTCTCTAAGAAAATTTAATAAAATGAGGTTGAGTTGCATGTTTTTATCTATTTATTGTTATACTTTTATTTTCTTTTTCAGTTGTTTTTATTGTTTTTTACATTTTTTTCAAAACAAAATTTGAATCTGGATATTTTTTTTAAAATTTTAAAACAAAAAAATGGACAATACTACTAATACAGCACTTCCTCCTATTACCATCAATTTTTGACGTTTTTGGCGTTTGGCTTCCGCTTTTAGATTTCCAGCATGAGTTTCGCTGCCTTCGAGTTGAGTTTTGTACGATTCGATAATTTGATTTTGAGCATTGCTTTTTTCTTCCCAAGCTTTGTTTTGTGCTTCGAGATTCTGAATCAATTCACTGCTTTTGTCAATTTCTTGCAAAGCTATGGTCAGTTCTTTGCTTTTTACTACTGCCGCTCTTAATTTATCGATTGTAGTAATAGCAAGGGTATCGGTAGTTTCGTTTTTGTATTGCTGTCCGGGATTAAGCATCAGCGTTTTAAACTGAGTATGACCTAAGAAAGGAACAACTAACAAAAGCAAAGTAACTATTTTTTTCATGTGATGATTATTTTCTTAGTTTTTTAATTTATTTTATACCTATGAGGCTAAAATAGAAATAAAAAAGTGATTAAAATTAAAAAAGATTTTCTAAAATTCTTCATCAAATTCTTTAACTACTTGCTCATTAGTAAGTTTAGCTACTTCCGATTTTACTTCACTGCGTTGTGTTTGTAAATTTTTAAGTTCTAAATTGAGCATACTAGCTTCTCGTTTAAGCAGGGCTATTTCGTCTTCTTTTAATTTTATGGTTTTAGCCATGTTTTCGCGTTTTTCTTCTTCTGCTTTTTTAAGTTTTACGTACATTTCTTCGCTTTCTCTAATGCGGTCGCCACTCGATGAGAAGAGTTTTTCTTTCAACCAATTGCGGAAATATAAATAAGGACCCGCTGCGGCAGCACCTATCATAGCAAGTGTTTCCCACTTGGTATTTGCAAAAAAGCCATTGATGTACAAACCGGCTAAAATGCCTAAAGTTACTACAACTACAAGGGCTACGATTGCTATTTTAGTCCAGAGGTTCATAAAGTTTTATTTTTGATTGTTATTTTTTTAAACTTTTTAAATAATTCTTTTATTTAAGATATTGCCCGAAAACCCAACCTTCAACAGAAACTCTTACTTTTATCCAGCCGTTTTTTTCTTCTAAAACTTTAACTTTTTGCCCCTTTTGTAATGACTTAGCAACTTGTTCGGCAGTAGTACTTGGCAAAGCTCTAATATTAAGTTTTCCGGCATCTACAGTCATAATTTTAAGTGATTCTTCGGCATCATTTGCATTGCGGTCGGCATGAAGCAGCCCGTTGCGAATTCTGTCGATAGGAAAAGCAGGACCTGGGTCTTGTTTTCGTTTAGGCGCTATTTCATCGTGTCCTAAAATGAATTTCATTTCGTAAGTTTCAACTAATAAACGACATACTTCTTCTACTGTTTCAATTTGTTCTTGAGTGTACGTATGCCAGAAATTTTTTGATGTACTGTTGCGGTGAGTCGCCTCAATTACCTCTTCTTCGGGGTGAGTTGCTCCGTACCAAGCTCTGTAAATATTTCCGCTTTTTTGCAAAATTCCATCATTTTCTATTTCTATGCCTATCGAATAGTTGTTGAAACCTATTCTGCCTTCGTATTGGCTTTGTCCTGCGTGCCAAGTAATTAAGTTGAAAGGCGCAAGTTGAGTAACTGAGCCATCTCTGCTAATTACAAGATGTGCAGAGGCTTTTACTCTTGGATTGGTTAGGGTATTGATTGCATTTTTTGTAGGTCCTGCTGTATAATGCAGAATAATAGTATCTAAATCGCCAGCTTTAAATTCGCCACTTGTGTTAGGAGTTTTTTTAAAGCTTACGTTGGCTCCTTTTAATAAATGATCTTTTATTTCCATAAATCTATTTATATTTTTTGTTTTCTTTTTTTTAGTTACTTATTTGAACGTTCTATTTTATGTGAATTCTCTTTATAAACAGATAATTAAAAAGAGATTTTCTGTTTAATTGAAAAAAATCTTATTTAATTTGTTCGAAATTAAATTGAAATAAAGTTAAAATCAAAACATAAAACAGCAACTTATTTTTTGAATCCGCTATCCAAATTTGCGCCTACTACTTTGATAGCTATTACATTGGGCGGTCCTTCATAACCTAAATGCTCGGTAGCTACAAGTACAGCCACTTTGTTTTCGTAAGGGCTTTTGTATAATCCTAAAACCTTAGCATCGAGCATGCGGCTATCGTCTTCTTTTTGCGAGAAAATTTGTTTTTGTCCAAGCGAAGATGCAATTTTTACCGAAAATTTATTGATTACTTCCATAGGAGCAAAATCAACACTTACTTCTTTTTTTGCATCTACTTTTACTTCAAATTTATTGCTATTAGCTTCAAATTTAAGTTTTTCGAGTACAAAATTCTTTTCTTGTACAATTTTATGTTCATTGAGCTTGGTTTTAATGAGTTCCAATTGTTCATTCCATGTAGCTTTTAGGTCTTTATTTTCAATCATATCCTCAGTATCGTAGCTAAATGACCATAAAACTTTGTCGTTATTTAGGTCTTGTATGGCTATTTGTATAAAATAAAAGCCAGTAGCTTCATCGGCAGGTTCAATAATGTAAGCAAATTTGTTGTCGTTAGACCAACCAATTGGATAAATTTTATCGTTTAGAATATTTTCTTTGCCGTAGCTAATTTTTTGTTCGGAAGGCAAAGAATATGTAACAGCCTCATCTTGATTGGTTACAGGTTCTGAAGCATTCGTGTTGCTTAGTTCTGTTGAATCTTTGGAAGTTTCACTGCTTTCGGTCGAACTGCACGACGATGCCCAATTGAGAGCAGCAAAAACAAATGCAAATATGCTCAATTGTACTATCTTTTTATTCATTTTAGTCTTAATATAAGAATATTTTACTATTTTTTTACCTATTTACGTTATTTTTTCATTTTTTTTAGAACAGTAAAGATAATACTAAACAGTTAAAAAAACTAACATTTAGAAAAATAATTGCATTTTTTTTTTATTGTTATGTTTAAATTTTATTGAATTTGTTGGGTGTTTTTTTTGCAATGTATTTATTTTAAACTATTTATTGTAAATAATTAGCTGTTAAAAATGTAGAAGTAAATTTGATGAATTATAAAAAAAGAATAGAAACAATCTAGGGCATTATTTTTTGAAGAAAGTGCTTAAATACAGAGCGGTCTCATTTTCCCAATGAGACCGCTATACTATTATTAACCTAAACTTTAATAAAAACTACTATTATGAAAAAAAACTTTATAAAAACTA
>DZBP01000140.1 GCA_022729915.1 Draconibacterium orientale
AAATAGAACTCGAAAAAACAAAACGAGAAGAAAGTGAAAGGCAAATAGAACTCGAAAAAACAAAACGAGAAGAAAGTGAAAGGCAAATAGAATTAATGCTTCAACGAATTAAAGAACTTGAAAACAAGTTAAATAAATAAAAGGCTTATGTACATTGACTTAAAAAGTGAAATTTTGGAAGAATTAGCCGAAAAAGAGCGCGAAAAAGTATATGAATTGGCATTGCGCGATGCAGTAATTCAGCAGCAAGGTAAAATATTAGAAGAAAAAGACAAAAAACTTGAAGAGAAAGATGATGAAATAGAACTCGAAAAAACAAAACGAGAAGAAAGTGAAAGGCAAATAGAACTCGAAAAAACAAAACGAGAAGAAAGTGAAAGGCAAATAGAATTAATGCTTCAACGAATTAAAGAACTTGAAGATAAATTAAACAGTAAAAAATAAAAAACGAATAATTAAAGAATAAAAGTCAAAAAAAGTTTATGCAGTTTTTGAATACTTATTAAAAATTGTATATTTTTTTTGTTTTGAACACAACAATATGTTTGTTTATTTCTTACTTTTTTTAATAAATTTTTCTCTAATCCATTTTGGTAAAATAATAGCACCGATAAATAGATAAGGGTAATAAGTATATAAACGCCACAAAACTGCCATTACTACCGCAATGCCCGCAGCCGGTAAAAAATCGCCTAGATAATTAGAAAAAACAAACTCCGAAAAACCGCTTCCGCCGGGAGTAGGACTTATGAGCATCATTATCCACATTACCAATTGGCGTGCAAATACCAAAATGTGGTCATTGACACTAAAAAAAGCCAGTAGCAGAGCATTTACAACTAGGTAGCGCGAAGTCCATGAAAAAAATGTTGCCGAAAAAGATTTTGCCCAAAAACTTACAGATTTCTTTCTCAATTCAATCGAATTACTTACAATTTCGTCAGTGGCTTTGTAGGCACTTTTAAACCATTTTCGCAATATTCGCAAACGAAATAATCTCATTATTAACCATTTCAACCCTTTGGGGTTTTGAAACAATCCATAAGTTAAAATTACCACATAAAGAAGCTTAATAGAATAGCCAGTTACTGCAATCCACATAAATTCGCGAGCAAAGTTTATATCGCCTTCAATAGCAAACAAATCAGTGAATCCCACTACAAGAAAAAGTATTGGAAACATAATTATAAAGTAAAGCTCATCTAAAAAAGAGGTTGCCATTACTACTGCCGAACCTTTACCAATGCTCAAGCCTTCTTTGTTCACAAAAATAATAGCTAATCCGGTGCCGCCAACAGCAGAAGGTGTTACAGCGGAAGTAAATTCCCAAAGCATAATTACTCTAAAGGCTTGTCGCCAAGTAAATTGATTGTCTGATAAAATACGTATGCGAATAATATAGCCCAGATCGCGTCCACTCATCAATAAAGCTGCTACCACCAACCAAAATAGAGTATTCCAAGTAAATTCAACCAACTCGAAGGCTTCCAAAGTTCCGGGCTTTTGAAAACTTTGCCAAAGCATATAAGTTGCTACACCCAATCCGATAAGTACGGGATAAATAATTTTATTGCTTTTTACCTTATCAAACTCGTTTGTTGTTTCTGTCATTGCGCTCATTATTCTTAGAAAAAATTTCACGAAGATACTATTTTTTATTTATTTGAGTCAAAATTTTCTAAATTTTAAACTTATTTAGTAAATATTTTTCTTTTTAAAGTATAGTTTTTATTTTTTTTAATTGGTATTATTCTAATCATTTGTTTTTTATCGTAATTTAATAGACTATTGTTATGCATTTATTTGTTGTTTAACAGATTAAACTTGTAATACAAATATGTTAAAAAACTTGTAATAGTGAAAATTCTTTTCTATATTTGCTTTTTTTTTAAATCAATTTATTCATTATTCTTAAACAAAATCTTAGATATGAAAAAAAATCTATTATTATTTCTAATTGCATTAGCAATTTCGGTAAGCAGTTTTGCCCAAATGTCGGGTGTTTACTCTGTTGGAACAGGCAATATTCTTGGTGAAGTAGGGCATTATGCCACCCTAAGAGATGCAGTAACAGCTCTTAATGATGCTACTTTTAGCGGACATGTATTTATGATGATTACTAGCAGTTTGAACGAAGATTGCTCTGTTTCGGGTATTGGACTTGCTGCTGACCCTGGTAATTTTTCGATTACATTCAAACCTGCACCTTCGGTAAAACCTGTAATTAGCTTTAATTACCCTACCGATGCAAACGTAGGACCTTCAGGAGCATTTCTTGTGGGTGTACATCATACCAATGGCAACGATTGGGGCGATATTAGAACAACCAAAAACATTGTATTTGATGGTTCGAATACGGTAGACGGCACTACTCGCGATATGACTTTTGAAAGTGCAATTACATCGCACAGAAACGGTATTCCTATGATTATTATAGGTTCTACTTCTAATATTGTACTAAAAAACATGAATGTGTATCACAAAGCCCAAGCTTCACTTTCAACTACAAGTGCAAAATTCGTTTCTGCCATAATGATTAGAACTAGAGATGAAATGTATCCAAGCAATTTAACTTTCCACAACAACCATATTTCGGCTGATTTTGAAGCTGTTTCAACAGGCTCTGCTGGTATTGTTTGGTACAGAAATGGTTCAACTACTGCTACCTATATTTCTGAAAATATTGTAATTTCTAATAACCTTATCGAAGGAAAAGCACAAGCTATTTGCTTGAACTACACAGGAAATACTACTGTTAGCGACAACGAATTGAAAGTAAATCAAAACATTCTTGAATTTAACTCAGAAGCTGTTTTTATCGGAAATTCTAAAGCGGGTTCTAACATTGTGTTTACTCGTAATAAAATAACTAAAATTGCTTCAAAACTTGGCACTGGCAAATACGTTAGAGCTTTAACCGTAGAAACACCTGTTAATATTATGGTTTCAAACAATATGGTGAGTGGTTTTGAATTGGTTTCTGCCAGCAAAGGTCAATCGGGTGAAGTTACTGCTTTTTCGTTTAATGCTACTGCACAAAACGTTGTGTTTGCTCACAATTCAGTATATTTGAATAATTTATCTGACGATGGAACATCTTTGATTGCTTACAAAGGTTTAAAACTTTTAGCTGGAAATATTGTAGCTAAAAATAATATTTTTGTAAGTGCTGAAACTGATTTTGCCAACGAGCTTGTAAATTTTGCGGTTATTACTGCCGATTTAAGTAACAACATTTATTATGGTTCAGCTTCGAATAATGTTAAAGTGGGAACATTCAACGCTACTCAATATGCTGATTTGGCTTCGTGGAAAACTGCCACTCAAAAAGATGCCGGAAGTTTGGATTCAGACCCATTGTTCATTTCTACAACCAATTTGCACGTTCAAACTACAAGCCCTGCCGATGCTGCCGGAACACCTATTACTGAGGTTTCTGTCGATATCGACAACGAAAATAGAAATGCAACTACTCCCGACATAGGAGCCGACGAATTAGGAAGCACTGTTTCTATTGCTTCACTTAACGAACTAGAGGCTAAAATTTGGACAAACGACAATCAAATTTTTATTCAATCGGCTGAAAATGCTAAAGTTCAAATATACAATATGTTGGGTGCTGCTATTATGGAAAGCGAAATTCTTTCTAATTCAGTAAATACGTTTACACTCGATGCTGCAAAAGGTATTTATTTGGTTAAAGTTCAAGCTACGAAAGCGGCTAAAACTCAGAAAGTATTTATTAAGTAAGTTAGGGTAATTTTAAACTAAAAAGAAAAATTTTGTCATCTGGTGAATTTTTAATTATTTGTTTTCAAACTAAAATAAGATTGAAAACATTTAAAGATTATTCATCAGATGACTTTTTTTACACCGTTTTTCTTATTTTGAAGAAAAAAACAATTAAGCACTAAGACAAAATAAATTATATGTTTTGTTTTGTCAAGTACTTAAAATTTAGTTGATTACAAAAAGATTTGCTCCAATAAAAAAACACACTGGTGCTTAACTTGTTTAAATTATGCAAGTTAGACATGCGCTATTTTGCGAATTAAGCCTTCTAAACCATTTACTTTTATTTCGTGCATAAGTTTGAGTTGATTGCCAAGTTTACCCGCCGGAAAACCTTGCTGCGAAAACCAAACCAAATAAGGTTCGGGTAGCTCGTGTAGTAATCTACCTTTGTATTTGCCAAAAGGCATTTTAGTTTTTGCTAGTTCTTCTAGCTGTTCTCTTTGATTTTCAATAGAATACTCGTCGTTCATGTTAAAAAGATATGTTGAATGATTTAATCCTCAAATGTAAAAAAGAATTTCAGATTAATAGAATTAAAAACGTATTTTCTTTCAAATTTATTCTACTATTAGAGTATCAACATTCACTTTGTAAGGCACTTGCGTGATGTGAAAATAATAAGTTCCTTTTGCATTGGGCTCAAATTCGATTACAGAATCTTTATAAACCATCATTTCGGCACAATATCCTAAACTTTCGAATGTTCCAAAAGCCGACAATTCGTAATTAAAAGCATCGTATTTGTTTAAAGCAAAATATAAATTACTCCAACAACCATTGGGAGCTTCGGCTTGAGCATAAATCTGTATCTTTTGCGAAACTGATGAGGTTTTGGGTATCGAAATAGTAGAAATATTTACAGCATCTACTTTTTTGATGTAGTAATTTTTGTCTAAAGCACATGCGTTTAGTAGAATAAGCAAAATGATACTTAATTTTGTTTTCATATATTTATACCATTAATAGTTATTAAACTTTTTTTATTCTTTTTACAAATGTTGAATGTAACTGTTTATTAATTGGAAAATCATATTTAATTGTATATTTTATTCAGCCCAGTGCTTAAAAATTATAACGCACCGAAATACCTGCCATACCAAAAGATATTTGGCTAGAAGTAAGTTTTCCTACGGGTATTTTAGCATAAGGTTCTATCATCAAATTGTTTTTTTTGCGTCCGAACTTATAACCAAAAGAAAGATTAATCATTTTAGCAAAATCAAAAACTTTGAACGATTCTCGAGTTTGTGTATTGGAACTGGTATTCATAACGTTTTGCATTTCATAACCATTGGTTTCTGGATTCAAAACAGATTCTACCGAACTGAAATATACCGTGTTCTCAATCTTTTCGTTGATGTAAACAAATGATGAAACCCCTCCGGAAACAAATGCTTTTTTATGATAAAAGTAAACGTTGAGTGGAATGTCCAAACTATAAAATTGGTAGTTTGTTTCAACCACTTGCGACATTGCTCCCATGGCTTGGTCAAAAACTGCATCACTGGCTTTGTTGGGTAACAAATTATTGAGTGCTCCATCGTTTTGGAGTGTATTTTTTGCGAAAAACATTCCCGAGTTGAGTGCGATATTGTCATTGAGCTTATATTCCGATACAAAACCAAGTCCTAAATTTGCATCTTCTGAACTTTGACTATCTGAAAAATTATAAAAACTCGAAATTTTCGCTCCTACTTCAAATCTTCTTCTTTTTTTCGGGTTTTCAATTAAAATATCGGAGTTATCTGCAAAGAAAAGATTCAGATTTACCTTTTTTTGAGGTAATTTGCAGCTGAAAGTATCGATGGATAAAGTTATGTTAAAACAAATTTGCTTGTTTATTTTTTCAAATAAATATTCATTCTCTACCATTTTTTCTACAAAAAACTCTTGTTTTGTTGTAGTAATAAGTATTTTTTGCTTATTTGCCAATAATTTATTTTCGGAGCTTTTATTCTCTGAAATATCAATCGATTCTTTCGGGGCAAAGTTTTGTTTTATGCTGTCAGTCGATTCTTGTTTCTTATTGTTTTTTGTTTGATTATTAACTGTTTGAATGTTTTCTTTTTGAGAATAAACTGTCAATTTGTAAGTAACAAAAGCAGTAAAAGCTACCAAAAGCACTACAGAAGCTACTTTGAGGTAAGGCAACCACAAAAATGCTTTTTTTTGCTTGCTTTCAGCAAGTTTTTCTTTCATTATCAGCCAATTTGCCGCTTCATAAGGTTCGTTGTATTGCTCAAAAACCTCACGAAAGCGATTGCTCAATAGGTCGTCAAATTGTTGTGCCATAGTTTTTATATCTTTTGTCGTTAGAGTTTATTTTGCAACCGGATACAAGTAGCTTATTTTTTGCGATTCGTTGTAATTGTATAATTTTTGAAATGCTTCACGCAACATCTTTTTTGCTCGAGTAAGGTTTGACCTCGAAGTACTTGCCGTTATGCCAAGTATTTCGGCTATTTCCTCGTGTTTGTAACCTTCTATTTCATACAAATTGAAGGTGATTCGATACACCTCGGGCAATGCGTTTAAAAGCTTCAACAAATCTTGCATTTCTAAGCTGTTTACATCATTCTCGCTAAATAGTTCAACTTTTGAATAATCCGTATTTTCAATAAAAATTAGCTGCTTTGTTTTTCGATAATAATCAATCGAAGTATTGATTATTATGCGCCGAAACCATGCTCTAAATTGTTTTTCGGCATCGAAGCTTGCAATATTGTTGAACACTTTCAGAAAGCTATCATTCAGTATTTCAAGCGCTTCGTCGCGTGAATACGAATAGCGCAAAGCCACACTTATTCCATAGGAGTAAAATTGGCTGTAAAGCATTTCTTGATACTTTAACTTCCCATTTTTACAACCTTTGAGTACTTCGGGTGCTATTTCTGAATTGTTGTTTTGCACGCTTTAATCAAAAAATAATGCTTTTTATTGTTTTTTTTTAGAAAAAATAGGACGTTTCTATTATTTCAAAAAAAGTTTTTTTTTATAACGAATTATTCTTTTGTTTCTTTTTTCTCTATACGAAATAATTTGAAAATACGCTGCAAAATTACTCCTAAATTGCTTAATAAGTTGCGAACAAGTAATACAGATGTCTGCTTAATTTCTATTTTGGTTGATTTACAATAGCTTAAATACATTTTATCTTTTTGTAATTTCATGTAAATCAATAAAATACACAATCATTCATAGTTTTCAATTCATTAGTTATTAATGTTAAAAAATATTAATTTTCTAAAAAAAATAAATAGAATGCAGCAAATTCTAAAAAGTATCGTCCTTAGAATTAACAGTAAAAATAAAAAAAAGAATTTTAATTCAAACAACTAAATCATAGCAAATGAAAACAAAATTAATAATTGGTTTATTGGCATTGAGCCTTATCGTTTTGAGCTTTAGTTACAAAACAAACGAAAAAGTTACTCGTGAAGTAGATGATTTCAGTAAAATAGGCATTTCTGTAGGAGCCGATTTGTATTTGACACAAGGAGCACCTCAAAAAATAGTCATCGAGGGCGATAAAGACGATATCGATAACATCAAAACCGTTGTTACAAATGGAGTACTTGAAATAAGTAAAAGGAAGGATTTCAGTTACTTAGGCAAAGTAAAAATTTACATTACTGTTCAAAAATTATCAGAATTAAGTTTAGCTGGAAGTGGTAATGTTTTTGCCGAATCGACCATTAAAAACAAAGAACTTTCGCTTTCTATTGCGGGTAGTGGAAATATGAATTTTAAAAAATTGGAAGTTGATAAATTAGAAGTAGAAATTGCTGGTAGTGGCAATGTAAATTTGGCTGGCACAAATGTAGAAGCAGGCAGCATAAGTATTGCCGGTAGTGGCGATGTAAAAGCTCAAGGACTTGGAATTGATAAACTTAGCATTAATGTAGCCGGAAGTGGCGATGTATATTGTAAAGTGAATAAACAGCTAAAAGCCTCATTAGTAGGTAGCGGCGATGTTTTTTATATAGGCAATCCGGTAGTAAACGTTGAATCAGTTGGTTCTGGAAACGTGAAACAACGAGAAGTAGAATAATTTAGAATTAAACTAACTTTTTTTATCAACTTTGCCAAAGTTAAAAACTTTGGCAAAGTTTTTATATTCAAATGGTTAAGCAATTATTTATTGGCTTCTTGTGCTATCCATTTGTAGGTCAGTTCCAAACCTTTGCGAAGCGAGAAATTTGGCTCCCAACCCAATTTTTCTTTAATCAAAGCATTGTCCGAGTTTCTTCCACGAACACCTAATGGACCCGGAATGTGATTTATTTTCAGGCTTTTACCCGAAATTTCCATCACCATTTCAGCCA
>DZBP01000141.1 GCA_022729915.1 Draconibacterium orientale
TTAATCGTTAAACATTAATCGTTAAACATTAATCGTTAAACATTAAACATTAAACATTAAACATTAAACATTAAACATTAAACATTAAACATTAATCGTTATAAAAAATCTTCTTCTCTAAAAATGATGCTTACAGCTTCGTTGTAACGAGCTACATTGCTCGCTTTTTTGATGCGTTTATATACTTTGTGGCTGTTGGTAAAGGAGAGTGAGAAATATTCCCACAATGCCAGCATTTTGCTCATTAAATGTCCAGTACCCGAAAGTTTCTCGGCAAATTGTTGATACAGTGTGTTGTGAAATTCTTTAAAAACCGCTTTTTTGTTGCTCACGGTGGGCAAACCTTTAAGCTCGGCAGCCAAAAATGGATTAGAAATCAAAGCTCTACCAATCATAAAATGCTCTGTTTGCGGAAACTGAGTTTGCAAATTAGCAAAGAAGGCAGCGTTTGTAATGTCGCCATTGTAAGCCAGTTTGTGTTTAGAAAGTTCAAAGGCTTTGCCAAAAAGTGGCACATCGGCAGCTCCTTTGTAAAGCTGTTTGCCGTAGCGTGGGTGAAAAATAATTTCCGATAATTCGTAGTTGTTCAACATTTCCAATACTTTCGGAAACTCATCAGGCGTTTCGTAGCCGCTGCGCATTTTGATAGAAAGTTTGAAGTTTATTTTCGGCATTACTTCGTCTAAAATACTCTGAATCAATTCAGGAAAAGCCAACATACCTGAACCCAATTTGCGCTTTGCCACCATTGGATACGGACAACCCAAATTCCAATTCACTTCCTTATAATCCAACTGCTCAATAAGTTGTGCCAAGAACAAAAACTCCTCTACACTGTTGGTCATTATTTGCGGAACTACCGGCATTTGGTTGTTTTCGGGTTGAATATCGTGCAAAAGCGATTTGCGTACTTCGCCATATTGAATGCGCAAGTAAGGCGTAAAAGCTACATCAATGCCACCAAAATATTTGGCAAACGCATTGCGAAAATAATAATCCGTTACGCCTTGAAGCGGCGCTAGTGAGAGTTTTATGTCCATGTTTTGGAGTTTGTATTTTTTTGCAAACTTACATTTTATTTGTTTGCTTGACAAATTTAACTGCCCACATTTTTCTTTCAAAGACATTCAAATTACTAAAAATCAGCGCATAACACTATCTTTTTTAAGTTTGCAAAAAAAATGCTCCTCTCCTCCCCTCTTTACTTGCTAACCCGATTATTTTTTTTTGAGAATTCTTTTTGATTGTCGTTCGGTTTTTGATGTTGTAAGTGAACTTAACATTTTGCTTTAAGTAAAATATACTGTAACTACTATATTGTAAGGCATTTATATTTATTGAATAGTATAAATTAGGAAATTATAGTTCAAAAAAAAACGCTCCATGCGTTCAGTGTGTAATCGTTGATTTGTTTTTTTTAAAAAAGTCCCTAATTTTTGTATAATTTTATTTTTATCAGAGTTACAAAGTTATATTTATTGTTTATTTTGAAAACTGTAAAGAAAACAGAAAAAAACAGTAATTATTGAAAAATATATATATCTTTGCTAAAGGAAATAAATAACAAGTGCTGAAAACAAACTATTATATGCAAAAAACTTTCTGGGTAAGGTATTTTAGTCCAATTTAGTTTTTCGAGTTGCATTTTGACAAAACGCTTTTTGTTAGATTGGAAAATTATTCAATTAATAACCAATTTTTTATTATACTATTTTTTTTATCTTATACGTTTTATTTCAAACACAATACTTCGTTACTTTCAGCAAAGAACTAATTTGTTTTTTTAAGCTTACTTTACGATTAAATCATTGGCTAAGTTAAAAAAACTTTTAAGCAAACGATATGATAAATTTGATTAAATCATTGGCAGCTCGATTGAGACAAAACAAAAGGCGGTTTACGATAGTTTATTTCTATGCAATTGTATTATTATTGAATGCTAATAATTTGTATAGTCAAAAAAAATCGACAATCGATAGTCTCAAAACTATTTTAAAAAGCAATGTATTCGATTCAACCCGAACATCTGCTCAACAGAAGTTATTTGAACTATACTTTCAAACCGATACTGTAAAGGCGAATTTTTATCTTACCCAACTTGCCCAAGAAATTGATAATGAAACATACACTATTTCAGAAGAAAATATTTTCAATGTTGCAAATCTTTTTTACAACTACAAAAATGATTATGTAAATGCAATAAAATATTACAATTTGGCTTTAAAAACAGCGAAAAACAACAAAAAAAACATACAAATCTATTACGAAGCTTGGTTAGGCTACATCTATTCAAACATAGGCGAACACGAAAATGCAAGAAAACATCTTATAAATGCAATACAGACTGCCGAAAATAAAAAAATAACAAAGCATTTGCCTTTTGCCTATCTCGTTTATGCCTTTGAGTTAAGAAATGTAGGCGAACTCGACAAGGCAATTACAAATTTCAAAACCAGTTATCAAAAATCAGCTGCTAATGGCGATAGTACCTACATACACGTTACTTTGCACGAAATTGGAAATATTTATTCAATGCAGAAAAAGTTCAAATTATCAATCGAATACCACAAGAAAGCCTTGCTTATCAGAGAAAAAATGAACAATCCAGTTTATTTGATGTATTCATACAACGATATTGCATTAGATTACTATCATTTAGACAGTATTTCAACGGCTTTGGATTATTACACGAAAGCCGTTGATATTGCAGTGCAAACCAACGACAAATATACGCTATTTAAAATATACGATGGCATTACCACTATTTATTCATCGATAAATAGATATGACAAGGTAGCTAAGTATTTAGCTGAAATGCAAGTAATTGCAAATGAATTGCAGCTTAAAAGCATTTATTCCGAGTTATACCAGAGTTTGTATAATTACAACAAAGAGATTGGAAAATATGACGATGCTTTGCAATATTTGGAGTTAGCTATGGCGTACAAAGATTCTGTTTCGAGCGAGGAAATACAAAAAAACTTAAACGACCTTGATAAGAAATATGAAACGGTTAAAAAAGATAAAGAATTGTTAGAAAACCAATCGTATATGAAAAGGCAACGAATTATTATCCTTTTTACAATCATAGGATTAGTTATTTTTGGGGTATTTATAGTGGTTGTTTTTAGTCAATATAGACAAAAGAAAGAAGCGTTTAACAAACTTGAAATTCAAAATCATGAAATATTAGAACAAAAAGCTGAGATACAAACGCAAGCTGAAAATTTAGAACAAGCCAATATTGAAATCACCAATCAAAAAAACGTAATTGAAAAAAGTCATCATCAAATAACATCGAGCATAAACTATGCAAAACGCATTCAGGAAGCCATTTTACCTCAAAAAGACATGTTGCAAATGTTGCTACCCGAACATTTTATTTTCTACAAACCACGAGATATTGTGAGTGGCGATTTTTATTTCATCAAATTGTATAAAAACTTACTATTTGTTACAGCCGCCGATTGTACAGGACATGGTGTTCCGGGTGCATTTATGAGTATGCTGGGGTTTGCATTAATCAATGAATTGATAAGAAAACCCGAAATACAAAACTCGGCTCAGTTGCTCGACGAACTACGAACCCAAATAAAAACCTCGCTTCAACAAACCGGAAAATCAGACGAAGCCAAAGACGGAATGGATATTGCTTTCTTAACCATCGATTTAGAAACAAACAATTTGAGTTATGCAGGAGCTAATAATCCACTATTCTTGTTTAGAGACAACGAACTTCTTGTTTACAAGCCTGATAACATGCCCATTAGTATTTTTGTGAAAGAAAGACCTTTTACAAATCATACAATTGAATTAAAAAAAGACGATATGCTTTATATTTTTTCAGATGGCTTTGTTTCTCAATTTGATAAAAAAAATATGAATACATACAAAACAAAACGTTTAAAAGATTTATTGACCACAATTCACAAAAAAACGATGAATGAGCAACAAGAAATTTTTGAAACTGAATTTAATAATTGGAAAGGAAATAATACGCAAACCGATGATATTTTAATACTTGGAGTTAAAATCTAAGAATTTAAGCAACAGCGGTATTTTATTTGAAGCAAACATTTTTGTAATTAAATAAATTTTAAGTACTTGGTAACATATACAATATCTATTTAATTTTAGAAACAAGAATAAATAATTAGACTACAAATAGATTATTCGTATAATAATTTATAAATTAATAACAAAATAGTTTTTGATTTTAATCGTTGGGTAAAAATAAATAAATAGCAAAAAAACATAATCTATAATTCAACAAAGCTAAACTTTCTGTAACTAAATACAAATTTAAGAAATAAAAGGATTAGATGACACTTGTAATTATCGATTATTAAACACAATAAATACAATATTAATTATAAAATGGATTAACATGGAAATTTTTAAGAATGAATACGTTATAGGCTAGTTCTTAACAAACAAGATTCAATACTTGAACAGATTTGGCTTTCTGAAAGTATAAATATAGATGAAACCGATTACAAAAATTTACAATTAAAAACATTGTCAGCCTTTCAAGGATACAAGAGCAGCAAAAATGTATGTTGATATGAAAGATTTTCAATTTACAATTATTCCTGAATTGCAAACTTGGAGCAATGAAAAAATTATTACCGAATTTATTAAAAGTGGAATAAAAAAGATAGCGTATTTGGTTAGCACTTCAATTTTTACACAAATATCGGTAGAACAGGCAATTGACGAAGATAAAACCGGCGAATTTCCTTACAAATTCTTCGACAATGAAAAATCAGCAAAAGAATGGTTAGTCAAAAATTAAAGAGAAAAATTGGTTATAAGTAGCGAACTGAATTTAGTTGTATATTTTATTTTACCAAGTATTTAAAAATTAGCTAATTACACAAAATACTCAAAATAATATTACACTGGTTCACATACTCTTTTTTTATTTAACACAAGCGAATGTTAAAAAAAAGTCATTTGATGATTCATTTTATTTACGTATTTCAACTAAATTTTTGTAAAAAATACGAAATTTTAAAAAAACATCAAATGACTAAGTTTTTCATTTAGAAAAACTCTTGTTTTTTTAATCAGCAATTGCTTAATAACAAATTACTTACCAAAAATTTCAGAAAGTTTCTGTCCTAAAGCCGGACCACGTAAATTTTGAGCTATTATTTTACCTTGTGGGTCGATTAAATAGTTCGCCGGAATGCTCTGTACGCCATATAATTGTGCAGCAGCCGAGTTCCAATATTGCAAGTCGCTCACATGAATCCATTTGCCCAATTGGTCTTTCTCAATTGCGCCAACCCAAGCATCTTTCGTTTGGTCGAGCGAAACTTGAAATATTTCAAAGTTTTTGCCACCATATTTTGCATAATTAGCAACTAAATTTGGATTTTCAGCTCTACATGGGCGGCACCAAGCAGCCCAAAAATCGAGCAATACATATTTGCCTTTGAGCGATGACAAACGAATGGTATCGCCCTTAGGTGTTGGCAAAACAATTTCCATAGCATCTACACCTGCTTGCGTAGAAAGTGCTTTACTTGCTTGCATTTCGAGCTGTTGTTTTACTTTGGTCAAAAACGAATCGAACGACTTCACGTACATATTCTCAGGGTGAGTTTTCTTAAGCGAACCCAATACTTTCTCATATACTTCCATGTCGTTTTCTAAATTGAAAATAGGTTGCTGAGGAGGAAACTGTTGGTGAATAATAAAAATAGTGATAATAGAACCCAAGTTGCGGTCAATCAAATCGCTGGTATATTTTTTTTGAGAAGCAATAAGCCCTTCCAACTCTTTGTCTATCAAAGGTTGTACTGAATCTAACGTATTTTCAGCTACCGCACTTTGGTAAGTAACTCCCAAAAGTTGAAGTTTTTCTAAATTTGCATACAAAAAGTCGTTAAAATTCTTGATTTCGGTCGAACCTTTTGAACCCTCGACTTTGTATTCTTTCGACATACTGTTCAAATCGGCATCGAATGTTATTTTATCACCAGGCTCTACATACAAAGTTACTAAATTGTTGCCTACTTTCAAGATAAAGAATTTTGGTTCTTTTACTTTGCCTTCAAATGTAAAATTGCCTTCGCCATCTACTTTGGTAGAATCGAAAGGAATATACTGAGTTTCGCCTATTTCTTCTAGCGAAATAGATTGGTTGTTTGCATTTTTTAGTTTTCCTTTAATCGAAAACTCGTTCGGGTTTGAGCATGAGTAAAATACTGCTATCAACGCCAAAAATAAAACTGAAAATTTATTCATTCTTTTGCTAATTTTTAAATATTAATCTACTTTGTTTTAATATGATATTGTTATTTTTTTTATAATAATAAACTTGTCAAAGGCTTAGAACTAGAGTTTTTCCAATATTTCCTATAAAATCTATTTTAACTAGGGCAAAAATAGATAGAATTCAATTTGTTGGCAAATAATAATGAACATACTAACATATTTTTAACTATATTCTTAAAAAAGTGTATTGTTTGTTTTTCAATTCTCAAATTAATTACTACCTTTAAGCCGAGCTTTGGTAAACATTTTTTATCTACTTGTAGTTGTATTACATGCAATTATGTAAATATGTTTACTTTTATTTTAAAAGAAATTACAAAAAATTCCTTTTTTTTATTTTCTTAAAAATCTTTAAATTTTCAGAAAGTGAAAACAATCAATGAATTATTCGGCATACGCTACCCAATTGTGCAAGGTGGCATGGTTTGGTGCAGTGGTTGGCGACTGGCTTCGGCAGTAAGCAATGCAGGTGGTTTGGGCTTGATAGGTGCAGGTTCGATGAAGCCCGATGTGTTGCGCATGCACATTCAAAAGTGCAAAGCAGCTACCGACAAACCTTTTGGAGTAAATGTCCCTTTGCTTTATTCACAAACAGACCAAGTGCTGCAAATTATAGTGGAAGAAGGAGTTAAAATTGTTTTTACTTCAGCCGGAAACCCCAAAACGTGGACAGATTGGCTCAAAGAACGAGGCATAACGGTTGTGCACGTGGTAGCAAGTGTAAAGTTTGCCCAAAAAGCCGAAGCATCTGGCGTGCATGCCATTGTTGCCGAAGGCTTTGAAGCAGGCGGACACAATGGTTTTGACGAAACTACCACCTTTACTCTGATTCCGCAGGTAGTGCAAAAAGTTTCTATTCCGGTAATTGCTGCCGGCGGAATTGCCACCGGAAGTGGAATGTTGGCTGCATTTGCCTTGGGCGCAAAGGGCGTGCAAATAGGCAGCCGCTTTGTAGCAAGCACAGAAGCCTCTGCTCACGAAAACTTTAAGCAAAAAATTTTGGAACTCGACGATACTTCTACTAAATTAACTCTTAAAAATTTAGTGCCTGTGCGTTTGATTAAAAATACCTTTGCACAGCGCGTGGAAACTGCCATAAACAACGGCGCAAGCAAAGAAGAATTGAACCAAATGCTCGGAAAAGGACGTGCAAAACTAGGAATGTTCGATGGCGACTTGGAAGAAGGAGAACTTGAAATAGGACAAATAGCTGGTTTGATTGACAAAATTCTGCCGGTTCAAACCATAATTGACCAAATAATAACAGAATTTAAAGCCAAAAAGCAAAAACTAGTTAATTTAGATTTTTATTAGTTTGCTATATTTCAAAATCAAACACATTTTCTTTTCTTTCAAAAAAAACCATATAGAATCAAACTAATGCCTTGATTTCATATGGTTTTATTGTTATGTTTTCACTGTTTCTGTTTCTTTACCTCAAAAATAAAGTTTCATTTTTTTATGGAAAAGGTAATCCTTTTTGTATCTTTACAAGAAAAAAGGGAATTGAGTAATTTGAAAATTTGAAAATTTGAAAATTTGAAAATTACTTCAATATTTAAAAAAAAATGAACTTTGTGTAAATAAACCAATTAGAGTTATTTTCAAATTAGAGTTATTTTCAAATTAGAATTATTTTCAAATTAGAATTATTTTCAAAATTCTGAATAATTCATAATTCATAATTCATAATTTATAATTCATAATTCATAATTCATAATTCATAATTCATAATTAACAATTCATAATTCATAATTCATAATTTATAATTCAAAATTTCTACTTAAAATGAAACAGCATTATTTAATTGTCA
>DZBP01000142.1 GCA_022729915.1 Draconibacterium orientale
TGAAGGTGTTGAAATTCAGACCTTTTTGATAGAATTTGACGAAACGAAATGGTAAGTTATTTTTTTTATTGAATAGTAGATTATAACAATTATAAACCCAAAAACTATGAAAATGTACAATACGCTACTTTTTGAGCAAGATGGTTCTATTGCGTTGATAAAAATAAACAGACCAAATGCGTTAAATGCCTTAAACTCTGACGTATTTAATGATTTGAACGAGGTGTTGGATTACATAGAAAACTTACAAGAGTTAAGAGTTTTAATCATCACTGGCGTAGGAAAAGCTTTTGTTGCAGGTGCCGACATTGCCGAAATGTCCAACAAAACACCTCTTGAGGCAACGCTTTTTTCCGAAAGAGGACAAGCTACTTTCAATCGCATTGAAAATTTGAAAATGCCTGTAATTGCTGCTATTAACGGATTTGCATTGGGAGGAGGTCTCGAACTTGCAATGGCTGCCGATTTTAGAATTGCCTCCGATAAAGCAAAAATGGGGCAACCCGAAGTGAATTTGGGTTTAATTCCGGGTTTTGCTGGTACTCAACGGCTTTCGCGTTTAGTGGGTTTGGCTGATGCTTTGTTTTTACTTACTACTACCCAAGTGATTGATGCTCAAGAAGCTTTCCGAATTAAACTCGTGCAACGTGTTTTTCCTCACGAAACACTCATGGAAGAAACCTTAAAAATTGCAAACAATATACTTTCTAAAGCTCCTAAAGCAATTGAAAAAGTAAAACAAGTAACAGTTCAAGGCTTTTATATGAATATGGACGATGCACAAAAGCTTGAAGCTGATATGTTTGGTTCTTGTTTTGATGCGGAAGGCAAAGAAGGTATGAGTGCTTTTTTAGAAAAACGAAAACCAAATTTTTAGCTCGTATTCAATTGTTTAGTTTAGCTTTTTTTTCATTTTCAAAACTTATTACCAACTTACTTTTATGAACTACAATCAACGCTTACAACATGTTTCGGTGCTAGGTGCAGCCGGAAAGATGGGAAGTGGTATTTTACTTCTTTCTGCATTGGAAATGACCGATTTACGACTTAAATCCAAAGCAACCGATGATTTTTTTGTACTCAATGCCATTGATGTTTCAAATCAAGCTCTTAATAATTTAAGCGATTATATTCGCAATCAGGCACTTAAAATTGCTGAAAAAAAACTTGGCTGGCTCAAAGAACTTTGGGCTGAAAATAAAAATCTGCTCTCAGATGCTGATTTTATACAAGCTTATGCTTTTGAAGTGCTTAAAACTATTCGCAACACAACCCGATTGGAAACTGCCTACGATTCTACATTAATTTTTGAAGCGGTAAGCGAAAATAGAGCTTTGAAAGTTAAAATATTCAAACAAATTGACCAAAACAACAAGAATCAAGCGTGGTTTTTTACCAATACATCGTCTATTCCTATTGGCGAAATTGAAAAGGAAGCCAACCTAAAAGGGCGTGTTGTTGGTTTTCATTTTTACAATCCACCTGCTATTCAAAAGCTTGTGGAGCTTATCGTTACGCCACAAACAAGCGTCGAAGCAAAAGATTTTGCTTTTACACTTGCGGCAAACATGAAGAAAACGGTGGTAGAGTCCAATGATTATGCCGGATTTATTGGCAACGGACACTTTATGCGTGACGCGCTTTATGCTATTGAAAAGGCACAAGCGTTGAGCTCTGAAATGCCATTGCATCAGGCTATTTATGTGGTGAATAAAATAAGTCTGGATTATTTAATTCGTCCCATGGGTATTTTTCAATTGATTGATTACGTGGGAATTGATGTAGTGCAATTTATTATGAACGTAATGAATCCGTATCTTGAAAAGGAAAACTTACATTCCCAATTGCTTGATAGAATGATGGATTTGCAAATAAAAGGCGGTCAATTTTCTGACGGTTCGCAAAAGAACGGTTTTTTTACTTATACAAAAGGCAAGCCTTCGAGCGTTTATTGTATCGAAACTGGCGAATATGTTGCTTTTGAACAATTTACTCATACTTGCAACCAAGCTCTTGGCGATTTACCCGCTTCGTTTGCTTCTTGGAAAGAAATCAATTTCAGCAAAAACAAACAAGAGTTATTGAATAATTATTTCTCAGAATTGGCAGATATGAATACTAATGGAGCAATTTTAGCCAAAGAATATCATAAAAAATAGTGCGAAATAGCTCAATTATTGGTTACTAGCGGTGTTGCAAAATCCGATAACGATGTGAACAACGTTATGCTGACCGGATTTTACCATGCGTATCCACCAATTAATTCTTTTTTAGAATAGTTTCTTTTGTAGCTAAGTGATTGAATTGTAGATTATTGTTTTTTTAAAACAGCATACTTTAGCACTTAGCTACAGCACTTTAATTTTCTTTAATTTAAACTCATTACAGCATCGTATCAATACATTTCTTCCCTATTTTATTATATTACCTTGCAACCTTTTTTAGTTTTGCTTTGTTATTTTAAGAGTTTACCTTTGCTCATTCTCTTTTTAAGTAGTGAACCTAAAATAATTGTGTATTTAATTTCACCAAGTACTTAAAAATTATTTGATTATAAAAAGGTTTGCTTCATTATAAAATAGCACTAATGCTTACCAGAATTTTTACAGAATATTGAAATGAAAAACGTTTTATTTTTACTTATTGCACTGCTCATAACGAATTTTGGATTTGCCGAAAAATATTATTGGGTAGGAGGGAGCGGAAAATGGTCTGAACTGCATCATTGGTCGCCTGTTTCGGGAAGCACCAGCATCAATCATGGTGTTATTCCTACTTACAACGACACCGTTTTTTTCGATGCTAATTCATTTAGTGCTACAAATCAAACGGTTACTATTGATGTAGGTCATGCTATTTGCATGAGAATGGATTGGACAGGTGCTTTATTCCAACCAACTTTGGCTAGTTCGGGTGGTAACAATCTTTCCATTTATGGTTCGTTGATTCTTTCACCTGATATGAATTTTAATTTCTCTGGTAAAATTCTATTTGAAGCCATTAGTGGAAATCACCAAATCATTACTTATGGAAAGAATCTAAACAGCTTGATTTATTTCAATGGATTGGCTGGAAAATGGGAAATTGACCAACTTACTTCTTCGTTTGATATCAATCAAAATGGTTTGTTTTCTGAAATTATTATGCTTGGAAATATAACTACAACGGCTTACATTTACATTAATGCAGGAATATTTACTGCAAACCAGAAAATAATTACTGCCGACCGCTTTATGTCGGGTAGTGGAACCGATAAAACACTCAATATCGAAAAAACAAAATTCTTTTTGGGTACACGCTGGCTCATCGAAAACACTGCAATTACTTTAAACAACAACCTTTCTGAAATATATCTTCTCAAAAGTGGTGCTGATTTTTATGCTGGCGAAGGCAATCATTATTACAAAGTGCACAACAATGTTTCAGGTGGCACTTTCCGCTACATAGGCAATGCTTGCTCAATAGACAGCACTATTTGCGATGGGGGTATTCGTATTACGGGCAATACAAATAATTTTGCTTTTCTTTCAATTGCTGGCGATGGTATTTTTGAGGGTTCTAATACTTTCGGCAAACTCTGGCTTTCGGCTCAAAAGATGTATAGCTTTGAAAGTAGTAAGACGCAATACATTACAAATGACCTAAAAGCCAGTGGCAATTGCGAAGGCTTTACTTATTTTTACTCTTCTGCCAGTGCAGCAGCTACTTTGAACAAAGCAAATGGCAATGTGCTATTAACGAATATGTTAATCGAAAATGTACAAGCCGAAGGCGGAGCTGTATTTCAAGCCAATGCATCGGCTGGTCTTAAACTCACAACTGGCTGGACAATTAACAACGCGCCTCGAACACTTTATTGGATAGGAGGCGCAGGAAATTGGAACGAAACTGCGCATTGGTCGCTTGCTAGCGGCGGAGTGGGAGGTGAGTGCATTCCTTTTCATACCGACAATGTTATTTTCGACAACAATTCCTTTTCTACTGGAAATGAAATGGTAGAAGTAAATACTCCCAAGGCTTATTGCAAAAATATGTATTGGCTTACCACGCAGGGAAACCCAAAGTTTTATACCACTTCGCAAAAACTGCGAATCTTTGCGTCTTTGCGTCTTTCCGAAAATATGGTATTCGATTACAACGGGCAGATTTATTTTATGTCCGAACAAACCGGAAACACAATCACTTCGGCGAGCAAAATTTATAAGAAAGAACTCTATTTTGCAGGCAATGGAGGCGAATGGACTTTGCAAGATACCTTAAATACAGACTTTTACAATATTGAATTGCAGAAAGGAAAGCTTATTTCTAATCATCACGCTATTTTGTGTAAAGACTTTGTTTCTAATAATGCCAACACGAGAGGTTTGGTGTTAGGAAATTCGGTTGTAACTGTTGCAAATGACTGGCAAACAAGCTCATCGAGCAATTTTAATTTCGATTCGGGCACATCGCTTATTAAGCTGACTTCTGGAGGCGCAGTGCTTTATGGTGGCAGCGAACTGGTTTTTCACAATGTGTTATTTACCGATTCCATAGGCAAGGGAACGTTAGAAAGCGGTAAAAGCCGATTCAATAAAGCTATTTTCAAGGGAAACGGATTGCTTAGAGGCATCACGTATTACGATACTTTGCAGCTTTCGCAAGCCAAAGTTTACAGTCTCGATTATGCGGGCGAGCTGAATGTAAATACGTTCTTGGGCAAAGGTTCGTGTTCGGGATATATTGTGCTGCAGTCGTCGCAAATTGGTACTCGTGCCAAGATTGCCAAACCTAGTGGAAGCCTTGATGTGAATTATTTCATTTTGCAAGACATTGATGCGTGCAAAGTTACGAATGGTTTTACTGCTACTAACTCTATCGACATGGGCAACAATGCTTGTTGTACCATCAACTCCGCATTGGGGCAAAACTTGTACTGGGTTGGCAAAAATGGAAACTGGGCTGATGAAAAGAACTGGGCTTATTCCTCTGGAGGTGCCAGAGGAGCGTGCATTCCTTCGCCTGTGGACAATGTTTTTTTCGATAACAACTCTTTCACTGCATCATCACAGACTGTAATGGTGGACATAGCCGAAGCTTATTGCAAATCAATGGATTGGACGGGCAGCTTACACACTCCAAGTCTTACCAATCTGGGCAATTCGAGCTTGTTTGTGTATGGTTCTATGACTATGGTAGAAAATATGAACTGGCTTTATTATGGAAAAGTATTCTTTGAAACTGAAAATCAAGCTCAAAGCATTACTTCGGCGGGCAACGAGTTTTGGAGCGATGTTTATTTTCAAGGCACTAATGGCGTTTGGAATCTGACCGATAGCTTAACCGTTGGCACTACTTTGACGCTCACTTCAGGAAAGATTAACACCAACAGCCACAATTTCAATGTGGGAAATTTTAACTCTCAAACCTCTTTGCCTTCTATACTCAATGCCGAAAATTCGCTTATAAAGATTGCCGATAAATGGATTGTAAGCAGTAATTTTAAATTACCCAAAGGAAATTTTGAAATAGAAATGTTGGGAGGACTTTCTACCATGACAAACAATGCGGTAGATAGTTTGTTTTTCAACGACGTTTCTTTTACCAGCCGATTCTCCGATTGCGGTCTTTTCGGAACTACTCACACTCGCTTCAAGAACATTTATTTTGCTGGAAAAGCCGAAGTAAGCGGTACAGGACACAAATCAATGGACAGTCTCAAAGTTGAGGGAATTGGAAAAGTGATGAACTACAACCGAATTGTTAAAGCAACGTTCAATGCTTACGCACAAATTTGGGACAACGCCACAATAGATACGCTTTTGTTCAACAGTTATGGCGATGTTACAGGAAAAAACACCATTACTTACTTCGATGCCAAAGACAAGGTAACTGTTACGGGCACTAATTTCTTTCAACATTGTAAATTGAATGGCAATGGCGATGTGTATGGGGTAAATACATTTGATACTTTAATTTTTACACCCGATAGGCGTTATGTTTTTCAAGGTGGAAAAAGTCAAAAGATTTTGAACGAATTTAAAATCAGAGGAAACCATTGCCGACACATTTATTTTGTTTCGAGCAACAACGAAGTTGCTTATGTTGAAAAAACAGCGGGTTCGGTGAAAGGCGATTTTCTTGAAATGCAGAGCATTGGTGGAACTGGAGGTGCTATTTTTTATGCCGGAAACTTCAATCACAGCGACAATATTGACAATTCGTGTGTGGGTTGGATTTTTGAAGACCAACCCGGATACATTTATGGTTTGGATTCAGATACTATCTTTATTATGGGCGAGCAAGCCATTATCAATACCGACAACCTCAATGGCGATGCAGAAACTCGCTTTGTGTGGAATACCGGATCGGAAGCTCCTCAAATAGAAATTACACAAGCCGGAAAATACACTGTAAATGCTATTTATGGTACTATCAACGGCAATTTGTGCAAGTTTCAAGACGATATTATTGTCCATTTTGCTAAACTAAACCAACCCAGATGCAAGAATGAAAACAACGGTAGCATCGAAATTATTACCGACAACCCGAACTACGATTTCCTTTGGCACGACAATTCTACCCTAAACCCGATTACAAACTTAGGACAAGGCGCTTATTGGGTAGAAGTTACACAAAAAGTAACCAACCGAAAGGCTTCGCGTACTTTTGCTATGCCCGATGGTTTGGTGCTCGAAATGGACATTACAAAAAACAATACCACTTGTTTTGAAAAAAACGATGGCAGCATTCAGCTTGCTATGCAAAACGGAGTGGCACCTTTTACTTATAAGTGGCTCAATTTGGGCAATAGCGAAGGCAATCAGAAAAACAATCTTGCGGCAGGCGAGTATTATATTGAGCTTTCCGATGCGTTTTGTGTAAATACCGATACCATAGTGCTTACAAAGCCCAACAAGTTGGAACTCAATTTTGAGATTAAAACTTCGTGCGCCGATGCACAAGGTGGCGAACTAACGGCTCATGCCAAAGGCGGAACTCCTTCCTATACCTACCATTGGGCTGATTTTGCAAGCACCAACGATTCGGTCATTAATCAATTGAGCGGTGAGAAATACATTAAGCTCAAGCTGAGCGATGCCAACTTGTGTCAGTTTACCGACAGCGTTTGGTTTTCGCAACCTGCGGCTTTTGTGGTTTCTATTGCTGAAAAAGAGGACGAACGGTGCTTCGAGCAAAACAATGGCAGCCTTTTACTTTCGGTGCTTGGCGGAAAAGCAAATTACAGTTTTGTGCTCGATGCGTCTCAAACTTTTGACAATAAGCTTATTGAAAACATTGCTGTAGGGCTGCACAAAATTGTAGCCAAAGATGCCAACAATTGCAGTTCCGAACTCGATTTTGAAATTAAATCCGCACCCAATGCAAGCATTACCCTAGTGCCTACCGATGAGAAATGCTCGCTGAGCAATGGAAAAATTGAATATACTATCAATTCAAGTCGAACCATCAATCAAGTACTTTGGACTGGAGCTAACCATCAGGCAGTTGCAAATTTAGCAGCACTTGCAGCAGGTAAGTATTATGTAACCTTCATCGATTCAAAGAATTGTAGCTACAACGATAGCACCGAGCTGTTTACCTCTGACTGTGCTTCGAGCTTAGAAGTACCCAATGTGTTTACACCCAATAGCGATGGACTTAACGATGTGTTTGTGGTACAAGCCAACAACTTGGTTTCTTTTTCGGGAATCATAATCAATCGATGGGGCAGACAAGTTTTTGCGTGGAACAACTACTCGGAAGGCTGGAATGGAAAGCTTGATGGAAAGGGAAATGAAGTGTCGTCGGGTGTTTACTTCTATCTCATTAAAGCAATAGGCGAAGATGGGCAAGTATTCAACTTGCAAGGCGAGCTGTATTTAGAATATTAGCTGGGCTGTTAAGTTGAAGCTTGTCCAAAGTTTAAAACTTTGGATAAGCTTTTTTTGCAAGTGAGCTGTATTTAAATTGTAGCTTGTCCAAAGTTTAAAACTTTGGATAAGCTTTTTTTGCAAGTGAGCTGTATTTAAATTGTAGCTTGTCCAAAGTTCAAAACTTTGGATAAGCTTTTTTTGCAAGTGAGCTGTATTTAAATTG
>DZBP01000143.1 GCA_022729915.1 Draconibacterium orientale
CTTCACCTTTCACTCTTCACCCTTCACCTTTCACTCTTCACCCTTCACCCTTCACTTTTGACCAATCCAACCTATAAGATAATCAAAAACTTGTTGACGCTCAGCCTCGTGGTGAAGCTCGTGGTAAGCATCAGCCCAAAGTTTTAGAGTTGCAAAGTTGTTCGATTTTTCCACAAACTCCTCGCTTGCTTTGTACGAAGTTATTTTATCGCCAGTGCCGTGCATTACCAATGATTTTACGGTAAGCAGATGTGCATTGTTGAGAGCCCATTTACCCGCTTCTACAATACTTAAAAACATCGAAACACTTATTTTTCCATGCACGAACTTATCGCTCTTGTAACGTTCTACCTCCAGCGCATCGCGCGAAATGAGTTTTGCATCTAACTTGGTATTTTGCGATAGAGCAGGAGCAATGCTTCGCATCAATTTAGCAAACATAAGCAGTATTTTGGGCGGTTGCATACTCAATCTGAGCCATGGCGAGGTAGCTATAACCCCTACAATATTGGGTACACGGCGCAATGTGTAGTTTAGCACCAGATTTCCACCCAAACTATGTCCGTATAAGAAAACCGGCAACGATGGAAAAAGCTCCTTTTGTTTGGCAAAAAGCAAATCGATGTCGTTCAAAAGCGCATAATAAGCAGGTGAATGACCTAATTGCCCTTCGGAGAGTCCATGTCCTCTGAGGTCGAAACTGATGACTGCAAAACCTTGCTCGCAAAGCTTTGTTGCCCATTGCTCATAACGCCCTGAGTGTTCGCCCATTCCGTGAACAAGATTTATCACAGCTTTAATTTCGCCGCTGGGTTTCCACATTTGTGCAAATAGCTTCAGATTGTCGAAGCTCAACCATTCAAATTGCTTTTTTTCCATAGCTTACTGTTTTTTTATGCCGTTTTAAGTAGTGAACCAAATCTATATTGCAAACGGTTATAATTTTAATTTTTATTCTTATGCAATTGTTTCGTAATTAGAACTTTGCCAAAGTTTTAAACTTTGGCAAAGTTACCGTTTACATTCTAATTGTATTTTTTTATTTTGCCAAGTGCTCAAAAATTATTTGATTACAAAAATGCTTGCTCCAAATAAAATAACACTGGTGCTTTTTATTCTTTTACAATTGTACCAATCGCTTCGCCCGAGAGAAGTTTGGATAAGTTTCCTTTTTTATCCATATCAAACACTATGATTGACAATTTATTTTCTCTACAAAGTGTAAAAGCGGTTAAATCCATTATTTTTAAGTTCTTTTCGTACACTTCGTCGAAAGATATTTCGGTATATTTAGTAGCCGTTGGGTCTTTTTCGGGGTCGGCAGTATAAATTCCGTCCACTCGAGTACCTTTCAGTAATACGTTGGCTTCTAATTCAACGGCTCTTAGTGCCGATGCGGTATCGGTAGTAAAATAAGGGTTTCCGGTTCCGCCGGCTACTATGGCTACTGTTCCTTGTTCGAGAGCATTGATGGCTTTCCACTTGCTGTAAGCTTCTCCTACGGGTTCCATGCCTATTGATGTGTAAACTTGAGCTTTAGTTCCTACACTTTCGAGTGCCGATTGTAAAGCTAAACTATTGATAACAGTTGCCAACATTCCCATTTGGTCGCCTCTCACACGGTCAAAGCCTTTGTTTACGCCTTGCAAACCTCTAAAAATATTTCCTCCACCTATTACAATGGCTACTTGAATGCCTTTGTCGGTTATTTCTTTTATTTGAACAGCGTATTCGTCGAGTTTATGCTCATCGATTCCGTATTTTTGATTGCCTTGAAGCGATTCGCCGCTCAGTTTTAACAATATTCGTTTGTACATATCTAGTGAACCAAAATTAATTGTATATTTTATTTTGTCAAGTGCTTAAAATTTATTTAATAACAAAAAGATTTGCTTCAATTAAAAAAGCACCTTAAAATATGTTGCCAAAGGTACGAAAAATAATTGTTTTTTGACTACCAATTCACGAATTAAAAGGGAAAATGACCACTAATTCACTAATTTTAAACTAATTTAATTCGTTCTAATTCGTGAATTAGTGGTCATATAAAATAATTCGTGAATTAGTGGTCATTTTATTTTTTTACAATACAATGCGTTTGCTATTGAGCGACTGCTCTCCAAAATTGACCAACAAACCCAATTTGAGGGTTGAAACTTTCAAGTAATTCATTACCAATCCGGAGTGTTCGTCGGTGAGGGCTTTTATGGCTTTTGCTTCTAATATTATTTTGTTGTAAACTACAAAGTCGGCGTAAAATTTATGGGGTAGAACAATGCCTTTGTAATTGACGGTATATTCTTTTTCGCGCTTGTAAGGTATGTTTGCCTGCCTGAACTCGTATTCGAGCGCATCTTTATACACAATTTCTAAAAAGCCTTTGCCCAATTGCCGGTGTACTTCCATACACAAACCTATTATTTTGTACGACTCTTCTTTGTAAATTAGTTCTGCCATAAAATTTAATTGTTTTTTTTAACCACTAATTCACTAATTTAAGACGAATTTAATTCGTTTTAAATTAGTGAATTAGTGGTCATATTATCTTTTTAATTATTCCTTTCTATAAAAAGCACTAATTATTAGCTACAAAAATAATAAAACCAAAGCAACTATAAAAATTAATTATTAATTATCAGCCTTACTCCAAAAACCAAAAATGCGTTTTCTTCGGATTACAAAAATAGTGGCTTCAAATAAACTTGCACATTCGTTTATACACTGGTGCTCAATATTTTATTGCCTATCGAACACCAAAGGCATTTTTGCGGCTTACAATACTCGTTGTAGAGCTGCAAAAACGCTTGCGATTGTTGTGCATTCGTTACCTCAAAATTTAATTTGCGCCATTGGTCAATGATTTTATTTTCTTCGGGTTTTATTTTTTCAAGTAATTGGATAGCAAAGTCTTCTATCTCAGTTTGTTTTTGTTTTTTACCATACAAAAACAGAAACGGTACAATAGAATTGATAATAAGCAAGTGAATTGAATTTTTACCAAACGACTTGCTTTTTCTTGCCGAAGCTTTACCAAATGTATAGTGAGTGAGCCAATAATCCGAAATTTGCACATCAAACAGGTTTTCAAGTTCTTTTAAGCTTTTTGTTTCGATAATTTGCGACAACAACGAATGGCTATTGTAAATCAAATGAGCCAATTGACTAATGCGCAACGTGGGAAAATTACTTGGACGCAGGCGCATGAACTTCCACAAATAGCTTTCGATAGCTATTAAATTGTATTTTTTTTGCAAAAATGCATATTCTTTTTGTAAATCAAGATAATAAGAATCCGCTATTTGCGGGTCTTGGAGCATTCCGGCTTGCCCAAATAACAAGGCTTCGATTGCAAAAAGACTATTTTTATGTTTTGCCAAAATCTTTTGTGGCAACGATTTTGCCAACATTTCAAAAGCATAATGGTTTAAATTGAACCCAAAACTTCTACTCAAAAATATATAAAAGCATTCGTTCCAGTCGTTTTTGGTGCTTTCCAATAAATTTTCTACAAGCTGAGTTTTTTGTTCAAGCCTTTCGATGAGTAGTTTTTCTGTCCAATTTATTAGAGTAAACTCGTCTATTTTGTGTATAAATGAGCTACAAGCTATCTCGTGCGCTTTAGATTTTAGTTGTTTGTATTTATCAAAAATAGCCTCGTTAAAGTGCAAGCTTACTGTGTTTATTTCTTGATTATTAGAATTATAAACTTTAGCATCGTTTTGATAAACTACATGCAAAATGACATTGTTGTAGGCTGCATTGTGTTGGTGTAAATGTTTATCCCAATCACTTGCATTGATGTGAATTTCTATGTTTCCAACCCAAAGTGTATTGTCTATTTTTATTTTTGCATTCAGAAAGTCCGGACCAGCATCGTGGTTGTGCATTCCGGTAGAAATTATTTCTATTTTTTTTCCGGAACTATCTATAAGAGTTTCTTTTTCAAATAGTTTGTATTTCCAAATATAGTGCAAAAAATCTTCATTCATAATGTATAAATATACTAGATTGAGTTTGAAAAATATCGGTTTATTTCTTTAAATTTGTTTTATTGCTTTACTATTTTTTGACTAGCTTCTAACATTCCATTTTTCAGAATTTGGCAAATGTAGAATCCCGATTTTATTGGAATGCTGTTATGTGCTTTTCCGTTCCAATTAAATTCAAGTGCTGTTTGAGCTAACACTTTTTGATTTTCAATGTACATTGTTTGTCCGGTAATGGTTGTAATTCTAATCTCATAATCAGCCATTTCGTTGGCATAGAACTCAATAGTAAGGTTATCGGAAAACGGATTGGGATATACTTTGAGTTTGTTAAAATTAAATTCGTTTTCTGAAATACTATTGATGGCACACGACCCGGGCATATTATTGTCTAGCCAAATCATGCGGTCGTTTATCCAATTCTTCAAATAAATAATTTCGTTTTCATAAGTTCCGCCGAGATATTGATTGGGCCAAACGTAAGTGCTAAGGATATTCCATTTATTAAAATTTCGTTTTTGTGCATCGTCAAGATAAGCAGTTGTGCTGTCAATATACGCAAAAATAGTATCGGTATTTAATTTTGTTTTGCGCATGGCGTCCCATTTGCATCTCAGTTCTGTGGTAAATTTCTCGCTTTGCAAAAGGCGATCCCACCAAAGTGGTGAAGCCCATGCGTTTAGTTGATACGAAAAACCCGTTAGTAATCCTTGGTTATAGTAATCTGCATTTCCATAGCCTAAATTAAAATCCCAAACAGGTCCCATATTTATTTTTCCTCCGTCGGTAAGTTTATCTTTGTACAAAAACGAACTCAAGCGATAACCATCTACGTTATTCGTTATTTCATTCACAAAAAAGAAATCAATAAAGGATTCTGGATTGATGTATTTAGTATATCCATTGGTAGGATGTTCAAAATTGCTACTCACTAAGTTAGCTTCAAATTCGCTTACGAATGCTTTAATATAATTTCGTTGTTCTTCGGCAATGGCATACATATCGGGGTAGTGATAAACAATTTTAACCGAATTAGCCGTGTACCAGCCGCTATTTCCATCGTCAGCTCTATCAAATTTGAGTATATACCCACCAGTTAGTTCATATCCTGAGGTTTCGTGAGCATACATTTCGTCGATGTCAACACGGTTTTTATCGGTTTTTATTTTTTCTGTGAGTTCATAAATACCTTGGTACTCTCCATTCAAAAACAATTCGCAAAAACGTGTGCGTGGTGCGTACCTGCCCAAATCGCGTGCTATTCTGTACGATATTGTATTTCTTATCAGAGCTTTATCTGTGTAGGGTGCATACAAAATCCAATCGTTTTCGGCGGGCATTCCGAGCAACGAAACATTTAGGTTTGCACCAAGAGGGTCTTGCGTTTCCAATCCGTACGATTTTTTTGGAAATCCAAGAGAGCTACTTCCTCTTAATTCAATGGTTACTCGGCTGTTGTATTCATTGGGAGTATCTTCTATTGAGTTTAGTTTATTGTTGTAATTTATAACTGCCATATTGGCAACTATGCGGGGTTCATTGGGTATAGTTAAGCCATTGGTTGTTAATGAAATTATTGGCAAATTTGAAGTAAATACAACCGGTGCAACAAACCATGAGGGTGGAGTGCTGTAAAGAGTGGAATTATCAATAATACCAAAGCTAAGAAAAAAATTGGAGCTTAAATCGGACGAGGAAGCATTTTCGTTATGTACTTGTATTGCCAAAATATTTTCACCCTTAACCATTACTTTTTCTAAAATATCTTTAGTAATCACAAATGCTTCGGGTTGTAAATTTTGATAAAGAGATGCTTCGTGAAAACCATTCGATGGGCTGTCGTAAGTGGGTAATGTTCCGTTCATTGCATAGCGAGCTATTTCCACTCCGTTGATGTAGGCTATAAATCCATCATCAAAATCGGCATGAAGCACAGCTTTTGTAAATTTTGATAGGTCGTTGATTGTAAATTTTTTTCGCAAAAAAACCGACATTGTTTTATCTATAATTGTGGCATCGTCCCCATCTCCATAACCAAACCCTCCGCTACCCGAAAGCCAACTATTGTCGCTGTAGTTCAATTGTGTCCAACCCGATGTTGGTTGGCTTGTACCTACAAAATATTTCCAAGTAGTATTTGCAAAAATAGCCGTTTCCCAATGATGGGTAGTTTGTGTAAATGCGGGTAATGTATATATAGTTAGAAAAATTATAAGTAACTTTTTTTTCATTTTAGACTGTTCGTTATTTTTTTATACAATTAAGTTTTGTTTTGTTTGTATTGCTGAAAAAAATTATTTGTAACGCTCATATTTATTTATTTGTGCTTCTAATTGGCTAATTCTAAACGCCGTTTCTTCTTGAGTTGCTTTCATTTCTTCCATATTTTGTTTGAGTTCTTCTTCTTTTTCTTGCATTTCAACTGTCAATTGTTTGGCTTCTTCCAATAAATATTCGGTTTGTTGATTTCGTTTGGTATTTATAATTGTAGAAGCTATGCTTTCTGATATGATATTTACAAATTCTATTTCATACTCTTTGAGTATTTTAACGGAAGCTAATTCTATAACACCTACCACTTCTTGGTTTGAAATTAAAGGTGAAAGCAAAAGACAACGTGGTAAAATTTCACCTAAAGCCGATTTAATTTTAATATAATTTTCGGGTATTTCGGTCAAAAATATATTCTCTTTCTCCATAAAGGCAGTTCCAACTAAACCAGAACCAGGCAATACATTTACTTTTAGATGCTTACTTCTATCAAAGGCATAAGCCGCTTTTAGTTCTAAGTGCAAAATGGTACCTTTTTTATCTTCTACCGGCAAATAAATTGCACACATATTTGCGCCCATATACTTTGTTAGCTTAGAAATAATTTTTACCGACATTTTTTCAATATCATGTTCGGAGCGTAAAATTTTGCCTATTTCTACTAACCCAATATTCTTAAAATCGTTCATCTCTTTTTCTAATTGCTCGCGTTCTTGAGCTTTTTGTAAACTTTCTTTCATGCTTACGAGCGATTTTGCTAAAATATCATCATCGGCACCCTCTAAATTGATATTAAAATTTCCAATAGCTATTTCTTCTGCAAAAGCTTTGTTTTTTTCAAGCTGTTCGTTTTGGATTTTTTGCGATATTTCGCTACTTATATTTTTAAGAGTATTGCGTCTAAGCAAAAAGCTTGTGCGCCAAACTATTGTTATAGCTGCATTGGTTGAGACAAGTTGAATTACAAAATCTTCATAAGTCGGCTCCGAACTGTATAAATATATTTTTATGAGTTCTTCATATTGTTCTAAGCCCCAAAGTGAGCTAAAGCAAAGTGCTGTAAAACCTGATACAAACAAAATGATTGGCAAAAATATTTTCGGAAATTGGTACAAAATCAATACGATTAAAAAGAAATAGTAAAAGTTATAAATTCCTACTTTTCCACTGCTTGATATAATTGCAAGTACAAACCACGAAATCCATGCAAAGCTCATAAAATAAAGCTTTTTTTCCTCGTGTTTAATTGAACGGTAGCCAATGTTTATTATCAACAGCAAACTTATTGACAACAAAATGCTTACCTGAAGTTGCCCATAATATGCACCCGACAGATTTATTAATATGAAAACTAAATAAGAAAAATTAAGCACAATAGAGTGAATGTATTCATATTTCTTGTGCATTCCATCTTCTATTTTTTTATTTTGAAACAAAACAGCTTCTTTCATTTAAATTTGCAACTTTTTATTGAAAACTATTGAATTTTTTACTCTATCAAGTAGTAAATCAAAATTAATTGTATTTTTCATTTTACCAAATACCAACAAAATTAGTTATTAACAAAAAAAAGGAATAATATAAAATACCTCTGTGCTTACTTTTTTAGCCGCAATTAGCAAACTATAAATTTTGTATGTATAACTAATTATTTTGGCGTGCAATTTACTATTTTTTATTTAAAATTCATTGATTTAAATAAAAAAAATACTATTTTTGTTCATTTTTATTATTCTTTTATTTTATTTATTTAGAATAAAACAACTTATTTTTTTTAGATAAATCTCTAATTTCCTTTTATTTTCAATTTT
>DZBP01000144.1 GCA_022729915.1 Draconibacterium orientale
AAATAGTCCAACGGAATTCATTATTTCCTGAACCTAAATTCACAGCAGAATTATAGGCAAGCGGTGTAACAACCGAGCCAGTACCTACAGTTTTAGACCAGCTACCTATTCCGATAGTAGGTTGATTACCAAATAGAGTTTCTGTGTTAAAGCAAACCGTTTTATCAGAGCCTGCATTTGGAACATCAGGTAAATTATTAATAACAGTAACGTCATCAGAACTTGTACAACCATTTTTGTTAATTGTCCAACGGAAAATGTTTGCACCTTGAGCTAAATCAGATACTACAGTACTATTTGAATTAGGAGTAGCAATTAAAGTAGAAGCTTTAGCTGTAACAATTGTCCACAAACCTGTTCCAGGTGCAGGATTAGCACCCATCAAATTAGCAGTAGCAGAACAACCAACAATATCAGCTCCTGCATTAGCTACAAATGAATTGTTTGTAATTGTAACTTGGTCGGCAGTAGAGCAACCTAAATTAGAAATAGTCCAAGTAAATGTATTTGGTCCTGCATCTAAGTTGGTAACTTGAGAATTGTAATTGCTTGATTCTACAATAATAGCACCCGAAATAGGATTTACTTTTGTCCAGTTTCCAACTCCAACGATAGGATTGTTGGCTTGTAAAATCACATTATTAACACAAACTCCTGCATCTAAACCAGCGTTAGCAATTGTAGGATAATTATTTGAAATATTTACATCGTCAAATGAAGTACAACCATTTCTAGTTACAGTCCAACGGTAAGTATTACCGCCTGGATTGATACCACGAACCCAAGTTGTATTTAATGTATTGCTATCAAATGAACCTAATCCAATAGGAATAGTCCAAGCACCAGCTCCACCTACGCCAGGGTCTTGAGCAGCCAATTGAATTTCATCATCACAAACTGCTTGATCAATTCCAGCATTAATTGTGAATGCATTGTTGATAATAGCTACATCGTCGTACAAACTACAACCATTATTAGTTATAGTCCAACGTAATACGTTATTACCAGAGCCCAAATTAACTGCTGAATTGTAAGCCGAAGGCGTAACAACTGTACCAGTTCCAATAGTTTTTGTCCAAGTACCTGTTCCTATAATAGGTTGATTTGCAAATAAGTTTGTAGTATTAGAACAAACAGTTTGGTCAGTTCCTGCGTTTGGAACGTCAGGTAAATTATTAATAATAGTAACATCATCAGAACCAACGCAACCATTTTTAGTCATAGTCCAACGGAATATGTTTACACCTTGACGTAAGTTGGTAACATTTGTATTATTTGAAGTATTATTAGCAATAGTAGTTGTAACATCAGCAGTTACAATAGACCAAACACCACTTCCAGGAGTAGGATCAGCACCAAGTAAACTCACTGTAGCAGCACATTGTGTAACATCTGTACCAGCGTTTGCAACAAACGAATTGTTAGTAATAGTAACTTGGTCAGAAGTAGAGCAAGCACCATTAGTAATTTTCCAAGTGAATGTATTTGGTCCGGGTTCTAAGAATTTAACAACCGAATTGTAGTTGTTAGGTGTTAGAATAACCGCACTCGACAATGGATTTGCTTTCGACCACAAACCAATACCTTTTGTAGGATTGTTGGCTTGTAAAATAGCAGAATCAATACAAACACCTTTATCAGCACCAGCATCGGCTAAACTTGGAACACTATTAGTTATATTAACATTGTCCGAAGCATCGCAGCCACCACGATTTACAGTCCAAGTAAAAGTATTTAAGCCTGAGCTTAAATTTCTTACCCATGTATTATTTACCGTAGCACCATCAAAATTACCTGAACCCACAGCAACTGTCCATAAACCAGTGCCAGTTCCAGCATCTTGAGCCGAAAGTTGAATTTCGTCATCGCAAACAGACTGAGCAACACCAGCACTTATAGTAAATGAGTTATTTGTTATTGAAACATCATCAGATAAGCTACAACCGTTTTTAGTTATTGTCCAACGGAAAATATTATTTCCATTGCCCAATGTTACAGCAGAGTTGTACAAAGTAGGAGTAGTTACACTTCCTGTGCCAATAGGCACTGTCCAAACTCCTGTACCATTTACAGGTTGATTAGCAAATAAACTTTCTGTATATTTACAAACAAGTTTATCTGTACCAGCATTTGGAACATCAGGTAAATTATTAATTACAGTTACATCGTCGCTTGCAGTACAACCATTTTTAGTCATTGTCCAACGGAAAATGTTTACACCTTGTGCTAAGTCAGTAACATTTGTATTGAAGAGAGTATTATCAACTATTGTAGTAGCAACATCGGCAGTTACAACAGTCCAAAGTCCAGTACCAGGATTTGGGTTTTCGCCAAGCAATTGTACATCAGCAGAACAGTCTGTAATGTCTGTACCTGCATTGGCTACAAATAAGTTGTTCGTAATTGCTACCTGGTCAGTAGTCGAACAGCCATTTTTAGTTATAGTCCAAGCAAAAGTATTCAAGCCTAGTTCTAAACCAGTAACTGAAGAGTTGTAAGCAGTTGGCGTAACAATTACAGTAGTAGATAATGGATTTACATTTGTCCATAAACCAGTACCAATAGCAGGGTTATTTGCTTGCAAAATAACACTTGTAGTGCAAACACCTTTATCTAAACCCGCATTAGCTACAGTTGGGTAGTTGTTAGTAATATTCACTTCATCAGAAGCTGTACAACCGTCTTTAACAACTGTCCATTTAAATGTATTTAAACCAGAATTTATATTTCTAACCCAAGTATCACTTACGTTTGCATTGTCAAATACACCTGAACCAACAGTAGATGTCCAAGTACCTACTCCTGTTCCTGCATCTTGTGCAGAGAATTGAGCTTGATTTGAACAAACAGCTATATCTGCTCCAGCACTAATTGTAAATGAATTATTTACAATTGATACATCGTCAAATAAAGTACAACCATTATTAACAATAGTCCAACGGAACGTATTAGTACCAAGTGCTAAATTTACACTCGAATTGTAAGCATTTGGTGTAACCACAGAACCAGTTCCAATAGTTACAGTCCAAGAGCCAGTACCAGTTACAGGCTCGTTAGCAAACATTGTTTCAGTAAATTGACAAACAGATTTATCAGCTCCTGCATCAGCAGCATCAGGTAAATTATTAACTACCATAACGTCGTCACTTGAAGTACAAGCATTTTTGGTCATAGTCCAACGGAAAATATTTGCACCTTGAGCTAAGTTATTAACCTGAGTATTATATAAAGTATTATCAACAATAGCAGTTGCAGCATCGGCAGTTACAATAGTCCAAACACCAGTTCCAGCTCCAGGATTTGCACCTAACAACTGTACATTTTTGGCGCATTGAGTAACATCAGTACCAGCATTTGCAACAAAAGCATTGTTTGTAATAATTACTTGATCAGTAGTAGAACAACTATTATGAGTGATAGTCCACGCAAATGTATTTAAACCGGGTTGTAAGTTAGTTACAGTAGAGTTATATAAACTTGGAGTAGTAATCACAGCAAGAGAAGCAGGATTTACTTTTGTCCATAATCCCGAACCAATTGTTGGGTTATTACCTTGCAACTGAACAGAATTTACACAAACACCTTTATCTGCGCCAGCATCAGCTACAGTTGGGTAATTATTTGTAACATTTACATCATCGCTAGCAGTACAAGTACCACGTTCAACAGTCCAAGTAAACGTATTTAAACCTTGAGAAACACCTCTTACCCATGTATTGTGAATACTTTCATCATCAAAAGTACCTGAGCCAATTGCCGCAGTCCACTCACCTACTCCAGTTCCAGGATCTTGTGCCGAAAGTTGGATTTCATCACCACATACTACCAAATCAGCACCAGCAGTTATTGTAAATGAATTATTTACAATAGAAACATCATCAAATAAACTACAAGCATTTTTAGTAATTGTCCAACGGAACTCGTTATTACCTGAACCTAGATTAACTACAGAATTGTAAGCATTTGCAGTAACAACAGAACCTGTTCCAATGGTTTTAGTCCAAGTACCAGTACCAATAGTTGGTTGACTAGCAAATAAACTTTCTGTATTTGTACAAACAGTTTTGTCTAAACCAGCATTTGGAACATCTGGTAAATCGTTTGTAATCGTAACATTGTGGCTACTTGTGCAACCGTTTTTAGTAATTGTCCAACGGAAAATATTTGCACCTTGTGTCAAATGAGTTACGTTGGTATTGTATAAAGTATTATTAACGATAACTGTAGAAGCATCAGCTGTAACTATAGACCAAACACCTGTACCTGGAGCTGGGTCAGCACCAAGTAATTGAACATTTGCAGAGCATTGAGTTACAGGATTTCCAGCATTAGCAACAAACGAATTGTTTGAAATTACTACTTGGTCAGAAGTAGAACAACCATTATTAGTAATTGTCCAAATAAATGTGTTAGGACCTGGGGCTAAATTAGTTACTGTGGTATTATACAAAGAAGGTGTAGTAATTACTGCTAAAGATGCAGGATTTACATTTGCCCATAATCCTGTACCAATTGTAGGATTATTTCCTTGTAAAGAAACAGAATTAATACAAACACCTAAGTCTGCACCTGCATTAGCTACAGTTGGATAATTGTTTGTAATATCTACATCATCTGTAGCAGAACAACCTCCACGATTTACAGTCCAAGTTAATGTATTTACGCCTTGATCTAAATTACGAACCCAAGTATCGTTATCTGTATTGCTATCAAAAGTTCCTGCACCTGTAGCAACAGTCCATGTTCCAAGACCACTACCTGCATCTTGAGCTGAAAGTTGAATTTCGTCCCCACATACTGAAGCGTTTCCTCCAGCTGTAATTGTAAATGAATTATTTACAATCGAAACTTCATCAAATAAACTACATGCATTTTTAGTAATTGTCCAACGGAATACGTTGTTACCTGAACCTAGATTAACTACAGAATTGTAAGCATTTGCAGTAACAACAGAACCTGTTCCAATGGTTTTAGTCCAAGTACCAGTACCAATAGTTGGTTGACTAGCAAATAAACTTTCTGTATTTGTACAAACAGTTTTGTCTAAACCAGCATTTGGAACATCTGGTAAATCGTTTGTAATCGTAACATTGTGGCTACTTGTGCAACCGTTTTTAGTAATTGTCCAACGGAAAATATTTGCACCTTGTGTCAAATGAGTTACGTTGGTATTGTATAAAGTATTATTAACGATAACTGTAGAAGCATCAGCTGTAACTATAGACCAAACACCTGTACCTGGAGCTGGGTCAGCACCAAGTAATTGAACATTTGCAGAGCATTGAGTTACAGGATTTCCAGCATTAGCAACAAACGAGTTGTTTGAAATTACTACTTGATCAGAAGTAGAACAACCGTTATTAGTTATTGTCCAAATAAATGTGTTAGGACCTGTGGCTAAGTTAGTTACTGTGGTATTATTTAAAGTAGGATCTGTAATTACAGCTAGAGAAGCAGGGTTTACATTTGCCCACAAACCAGTGCCTATTAATGCTTCGTTACCTTGCAATTCAACATTATCTACACAAACTCCTTTGTCTGCACCTGCACTAGCTACAGTAGGATAATTATTAGTAATACTTACATTATCACTAGCAGAGCAACCATTACGAGTTACTGTCCAAGTTAAAGAGTTTTGACCTGGATTTAAATTTCTAACCCAAGAAGTATTCAATGTATTATCATCAAAAGCACCAAAACCAACCGAAACAGTCCAAACACCATTGCCTGCACCTGCAGTTTCAGCAGCAAGGGCTACTTCATTACTACACACAACTTGGTCAGAACCAGCATTTATAGTAAATGAATTATTTGTAATTGAAACTTCATCAAATAAGCTACAAGCATTATTTGTAATAGTCCAACGGAATACGTTATTATTTGCACCTAAAGTAACACCTGAATTATAAGCAGCAGGAGTTAATACAGAACCTGAGCCAATAGTGCGTAACCAAGAACCAGTACCAATAGTTGGTTGATTTGCAAATAATGTTTCAGTATTGGAACAAACAGTTTTGTCGAGACCTGCATTTGGAGTATCTGGTAAATCGTTTGTAATAGTAACATCATCAAAACCAGAACAACCATTTTTAGTCATGGTCCAACGGAAAATATTTGCACCTTTAGCTAAATTAGTTACTCCAGAGTTGTAAAGCGTAGTATTAGCAATTGTAGTTGAAGCATCTGCTGTAACAATAGACCAAACGCCTGTACCCGGAGTTGGGTCGGCACCTAATAAAGTTACAGTATTAGCGCACTGAGTAATATCAGCTCCTGCATTAGCTACAAATGAATTGTTTGTAATTGTTACTTGGTCTGAAGTAGAACAGCCATTATTAGTGATAGTCCAAATAAATGTATTTGGTCCGGCAGCTAAAGAAGAAACTGATGTATTGTATAATGTAGAATTAGCAATAGTAGCACTAGAAGCTGGATTCACTTTTGTCCACAAACCAGTACCTATTGCAGGTTCGTTGCCTTGCAAAACAACATTATTAACACATACTCCTTTATCTAAACCAGCGTTAGCTACAGTTGGGTAGTTATTAGTTATTAGTACATCATCACTAGCCGTACAGCCATTGCGAGTAACAGTCCAAACTAATGTATTTACGCCTGGATTCAAATTTCTCACCCAAGTGTCATTAACGGTATTGCTATCGAAATTACCAACACCTATAGAAACAGTCCACAAACCAGAACCACCTGCACCTGCAGTTTGTCCAGCAAGTTGGATTTCACTGTTACAAATAGCTTGGTCAGTACCAGCACTTATTGTAAATGAGTTATTTGTAATAGAAACCTCATCAAATAAACTACAACCTAGATTTGTAATAGTCCAACGGAATACGTTTGCACCCGGACCTAAATTAACTTGAGAATTATAGTCAGTTGGAGTAACAACCGAACCGCTGCCTATTGCTTTAGTCCAGAAGCCAGAACCAACAGTTGGTTGGCTACCGAATAAAGTTTCAGTATTAGAACAAACAGTTTTGTCTAAGCCAGCATTTGAAGCATCAGGTAAATTATTTGTTATTCTTACATCATCACTACTAGTACATCCGTTTTTAGTAATTGTCCAACGGAAAATATTAGCACCTTGAGTTAAGTTCGTTACAGTTGAATTGTAAAGAGTATTATTTTGGATAGTTGTAGAAGCATCAGCAGTAACAATAGCCCAAATACCTACACCCGGAGTTGGGTCTGCACCTTGTAAGCTAACAGAATTAGCACACTGAGTAATATCAACACCAGCATTGGCTACAAATGAATTATTTGTAATTGTTACTTGGTCAGAAGTAGAACAACCATTATTAGTGATAGTCCAAGTGAAAGTATTCGGACCTGGATTCAAGTTTGTAATTGTAGAATTATATACAGAAGGAGTAACAATCACAGCGGTAGAAGCCGGATTAACTTTACTCCATAAACCTGTACCAATAGTTGGGTTATTTCCTTGCAGTACAGAAGTATTAACACAAACACCTTTATCTACACCAGCATTTGCTGCGGTAGGGTAATTGTTTGTGATATCAACACTAGAACTAGCAGTACAACCTCCACGGGTAACAGTCCAAGTAAAGGTATTTATGCCTGAATCAATATTTCTAACCCAAGTATCATTTACTGTATTGTTATCAAAATTTCCTGCACCCAATGAAGTTGTCCAAGCACCAGTGCCAGAGCCAGCATCTTGAGCAGCAAGTTGAATTTCATCACCACAAACAGATTGAGCAGTGCCTGCACTAATTACAAATGAATTGTTTACAATAGCTACTTCATCGAATAAGCTACAACCATTATTTGTAATTGTCCAACGGAAAATATTATTTCCAGAACCAAGAACTACTTGAGAATTGTAAGCAGCAGGAGTTGTAACAGAACCTAAACCAATTGTTTTAGTCCAAATACCTGTACCAATAATAGGTTGATTACCTAATAAGTTTTCAGTGTTTGAACAAACAGTTTTATCCAAACCAGCATTAGAAACATCTGGTAAGTTATTTATTACTGTAACATCATCAGAATTTGTAC
>DZBP01000023.1:0-24939 GCA_022729915.1 Draconibacterium orientale
TGAAAAGATAAAAGTATAAAACAATTTAACAATTTAACAATTTAACAATTTAACAGTTTAACAATTTAACAATTTAACAATTTAACAATTTAACAATTTAACATTGATGAAAAAGATTTTTTCCGAAATCATATCGTTTGTATTTCACCCTTTGTTTGTGCCTCTTTATGCTATATTTCTGCTATTTAGTACCGATAGTAGAATGGGATATTTGCACAGTTCGCTCAAAAATTATATTTATGGAATATTTATTATAGCTGTGATAATCATTCCGTTGATAATGGTTTTGGCGTTTCAGAGTTTAGGGTTAATCAGCTCTCTTATGATGGAAAAAAAACGTGAACGAGTTTTGCCTTTACTTGTTTTAACAATTTCGTCGCTAAGTACTTATATTTTTTTAAGAACCGGAGGTATTGTACCTAAAGTAGTGCTTTTTTTTATTTATTCAATAAGTATTAACGCTTTTATAACTTCCATTGTGTCGTGGTTTTGGAAAATAAGTACTCACATGGTGGGTGCAGGCGGCGTGTTGGCTTACATACTTTTTGTAGCACTCGTTTATTGGATTGATATGAATTTGATTTTTGCTCCTCTGGTGTTAATTATAGGTTTAATTGCATTTGCTCGGCTTTATCTTCAAAAACACTCAACTTATGAAGTTTATGTTGGATTTTTGCAAGGTTTTTCGGTAACGGGTGCCTCACTTTTCTTTTTGATTTATTGATTTGTGTAGATGCAAACCATAATTTTGAAAATAGTTGTAAAATAAATTGTAAATAGCATTGAAAATTATAATTTTGCGCCCAAATTAAAACTGAGCAAATGCCCTAAAATATGAAAGATTTTTTATCACAACTGTTTATTTACGACTCTCAAAGCCCTTTGCTATTTAATAGTGGAAGCTTTTTTTTACTGTTTACTGTTTTTGTAATTATTTATGCACTCATTAAGGGCAATCGACTTTCGGTTACGCTTTATGTTATTGCTTTCAGTTTCTTTTTTTACTATAAATCAAGTGGTTGGTACTTTCTTATTTTAGTTTTTACGGCAATAACCGATTGGGGTTTTGCCATTTTGATAGATAAAACAGAGAACCCAAAACTGAAAAAACTTTGGCTCATACTAGCTTTGTTTATGAGTTTAGGTCTTTTGGCTTATTTTAAATATACCAATTTTCTGTTTTTTAATTTTGCTCAACTTTTCCAAACTAATTTTCAGCCGCTCGACATCTTTTTGCCGGTGGGGATTTCATTTTATACTTTCCAGTCGGTAAGTTACGTGCTCGATGTATATTGGAAAAAGCTTAAACCTAGCGAAAACATACTCGATTACGCATTTTTCTTGTCGTTTTTTCCACAGCTTGTAGCTGGTCCTATTGTAAAAGCCAATTTATTTTTGCCTCAATTAGAAAAAAAGATTACCATCACTCGACAATCTATGTATTCGGGGCTTTATATGGTTCTTATGGGTTTGATTAAAAAAGCAGTAATAGCCGATTACATTGCTCAGTACAACGATTTGGTTTTTGCTGACCCTACTCACTATTCGGGTTTTGAAAATTTGATGGCTGTATATGGATACACTTTGCAAATTTACATGGACTTTTCGGGTTATTCCGATATGGCGATAGGTTTAGGATTTATGATGGGTTTTGATTTTGGAGTAAACTTTTTATTACCTTATCAGTCTAAGAACATTACAGAGTTTTGGCGACGTTGGCACATTTCGCTTTCCTCGTGGCTTCGCGATTACTTGTACATTCCGCTAGGAGGAAATCGCAAAGGCAAAGTACGAACTTATATTAATTTATTTATTACCATGTTCTTGGGTGGTTTGTGGCACGGTGCATCATGGAAATTTGTTTTTTGGGGCGCATGGCACGGAATCGCTTTGGCTATCCATAAGTTTTTCTTTGAAAAACTTGACATCATTCCCAATACCCGCCTTGTTACCTTTTTGTCGTGGTTTGTAACTTTCCATTTTGTTATTTTTCTTTGGATTTTCTTTAGAGCCAAAAGCTTTGAAGTAGCTTGGCAAATGATAGTGCAAATAGCCACACAAATGGATTGGAACTACATAGCTCCGTTTGTAAATGTTAGAAGTACTTGGGTAATCATGTTAGTTGTAGGATACATAATGCACTCCTTTTCGCTCGAATATGCCGAAAGAATAACTCAGAAATTTGTAAATTCGCCTTATTGGTTAAAAATTGCATTTTTTATTATTGCAGTTCAATTGGTTATCCAGTTTCAATCGGAAGATGTGCAACCGTTTATTTATTTTCAGTTTTAATTAACCTTTAAAAAAATAAAAATAGAACGCAAATAAAACTAACTTTCTAACATTGGCTTCACTCTGATTTTCTTTAAAATCAGATAACCCGTGATTGAAAAGCTGGCTTTATTTGCGTTTGTTTTATTGTATCGAAAATTAAAACATAAACAGTTTATTGATTCTCTAACAAAGAAATCGCCTCTTCAATTGAAATTCGTTTGCCATTTAAAAAGCTAACTACAAAGGCATCTTTTACACCAATATTTTCGGAATAATTTTTAGCAATATAATAGTCGTTAAATTCGCCTACAGTGTAGCGATAGAGTCTATCTTCCGAAATATAGGTTTCTTCTATGCTGTGCTTTAGTGCGTATTTTTTTTGCAAAGCTTCTATTTCGCGGCGTTCGGTTGCTGCTAATATTTGTATCTTAAAAACAATCTCGCTGCTTTCTTTTATCAATTTGCGCTGTGTATCTTCGTTTGTATTAGTAGATGCGTACATTTCGGGCTCCGCTTGGTAGCAGTTGAGAAAAGTACAAAAGCATTCGCTCAAATTGTCCGTGCCTTCGGTGTGCAACAAGCTAATTTCGGTTACTTGCTTTTTTAGTTCGTTGTATTCTTTTTCGGCAGCAAGGCTCGAATGTATCAAATTGATTTTCGTTTTGATGTCTTTTGCATTTTCGAGTAACTTGTTTACTTTCAAACGTTTTTGGCGGTCAGTAGTTTGATACATTACCAACCTGTCTTTATATATAGTGTAAATAAGTTGGTAGTGTTTTGAATAGTTATCTGCTATTTTCAACAATTCTTTTGCCGAGTTCTTTTTTAGGTCATTTATCTTTTTTTCCAACAACTTAGCTTCTTTATTGTTGTTGTAACTATTTATTTTTTCTTTGAATTGATAAATAGCTTTATCGTTTTGTTCAATTAAGCTAGTAGAATATTGAATATCGTCAATAATCATGTCAGCTTCATCTAATTGATAATACTTTTCCTTTGAAATTTCTTTTTTTATCAAATCTGCTTGCGAAAAAATAGTTTGTGCAAACAAAATATTTGCAAAAAAAGTAAGTTGGAATAATAAAAATAAATTTTTTATTGCCTTTTTTTCTCGTTTCATAACTGATTTTGAGTAAATAATTTTAATAATTTTAATTAAAATCAATAGAATTTATTGATTAAGTAATTGTTTTTCAAAATATTGAATTATGTGTGTTGTTGTATTTTATGGTGCTAAGATAAACTATAATTTTTAAATAACAAAAAATAAACTACTATTTTATGCCAGAATATTTATTTTATAAAGTTATTGTTCAAATAAATTCATTTTTATGCTTCATTTTTTTATATTTTTAGAATAAAACAAAACGTTATTTGAAGTTAATTTTCAATTGAAAATAGTTTGTTTTATTTCTGCTAAATACCTTAAATTTAAATAATTTCTTTGATGCTTAGATTCATAAGGCTTATTTGGTTTGTGCAATAACTTTTACGAAAACATAGCTGCAAATCTCAATAAGTTGGGTAGTACGGATTTTTATTTTTGTTTTCGCTTTCCATTCTATTTTTGTTTTTTTACTATCTTTAAGATAATTCATTAAATCAAACTAAGCACCAGTGCTATTTTAATTTGAGTAAGCCTTTTTGTAATCAAATAAAATTTAAGCACTTGGCTAAAAATTTGGTTCACTACTTAATTGCCGATTGCGTAAAGAATCCTTTTTATTTTTTAATTTTGTGTTACAATATAAGTATTTTTTTTGATACAAACAAAATTTAAGCTAAGTATCTTTTTGTATTGTGCAATGGTTGTATTTTTTAATTCTAAACGTGTTTTTATTTTAAATACTTTGGCTTTTTGAGTTGCAACTATGATAGAGTTAGGTATTTGTGTTACTTTATTAGGAGCGTATCTCTTAATAGTATTCGTTGGGTTGGATAATATTCAAACAAATGCTTCTACAAGCCCTTATTTTGCTCGAAAGTTGAAAGCGAAAAAGCATTTTCTTTATACACCATAAAGGATTGCATCAAAATAAACTAGCGAGGGTGCTTGCTTTGCTATTTGTTCAATTTTTCGTGAATTTTTTTAATTGCCTCTTGCCAAGAGTCTTCGGGTTTAATAAAATTATAATCCTCCCAAAAGTTTTCGTCGTATTCGTGCTGAGTGTCAACAAAAATGTCGGTCAAATCTTCCGCTTCTTTGCGTGGAAACTTTTCTACGTCAGTAGAGTCTATGCTGCTCACCGCCATTTCGAGCACAGTATCGAAGGTAAGCGGAAAAAGTTTGTTGTTTTTTTTAATCTTAAATTTAAGTTCGCCTCGCACATGGTTCAAATAAAACTTACCATTAATGCTTCTGTAACTGACTATGTATTTGGTATCGAGCAATCGAAGTTTCATTCCTCGCGTTTTTTTAACTACAAAACGATTCTGAGCATCGCTAATTTTGCGTGGATTGATTTGAAATTCAACACCCACGATAGCTAAATTGTCGGTGTCGATGTAAATAGTACCAATGTATGGTTCGCCTGCGCTGCCTTCCTTTTGCTCAAAATCGATAGCGTAACTCGTTTTGTTGTTGTAAGTTACTATGTCAGCCATTTTGTAATTATAAAAAGCAAAATTATCTTCGAGCAAAAAATCGATTCTAGTTTTTACAACATCAAGAAATAGAACACTTTGCAAACCTGATTTCATTTTGAGCACTACGGTATCGCGCAAAGTAATGTTTTTGTTTTTGCGCGATTTCAAAACCTTAATCTGGTCTTGCTCATACTGTTTGTTGTATTCGGCTTTATACACTTGAAGTAATGCTTCAGAAAAAAACATGTAAGTATCGCTCCGTTTGATGGTTTCGCGATAAAAAGCGGTCAAATAAACGGGTTTTGTTTCGTAATTTACCTCTATTTTGTTGAGTGCCGAGCGAAGCAAAGTTTTGGCATCGGTATTTCTGATTACAATTTCTTGTATAGGAACAAAACTTTGTGTTAAATAAAAAATGCTATATTTATTTTGAAACAAGCTTAGTTTATCTACAAAATTTTCGTACCCAATGTGCGAAATAAGTAGTTCGTTTTGAATTAAGTCATCAGGTATTTTTAAAATAAATTCACCTTCTAAATTGGTTATCACTCCTATGCTTTGGTTTTTGATGCTTACGGTGGCAAAAGGTATAGCTTCATTGCTTTCTATATCAACCAATTTGCCTCTAATTTCAATGTTTTTGGTTAACGAATCGATTGCTACTTGGTGTATCGTTTTTACAATTTTTTGTTTGATTACAATATGATTGTCTATTACCTTGTAAATAAGCTCTTTGTCTAAAAAAATCGAATCTAAACATTTTGAAACTTCCAGATTTTTAAAATGTACGAATACTTTTTTTTGATTATTAATAAGCTCAGCATCAAATGTAAAATTGTAATTAATTTTTTTTTCTATTAGCGAAAGGGCTTGTTCTATCGAAACATTTTTAATTTCTATGCTTATCTTAGAATTTAATACATTTTCTTGAGCTTTGGTCGAAGTTCCCAAAATAACAATCAACAAAAAGGAGTAAAAAACTCTACTTAATGTTAAACTTCTGATAATATATTTTTTATTGTTGTTTTTCAAAGTTACGAATTGATTTTTGAAAAAAAAAGAAAACAACAATTTATTTGTAAATCTTTCCTAACTAATTGATTACGAAAAGAGTTCTTCAATATCATGTTTATCGAGCTGTTTTACAAAAGCATCGTCGGTTGAAATTATGTCAGAAGCAATTTTTTGCTTTTTAGCTTGATATCTCATAATTTTTTCTTCCACCGTGTTGGTGCAAATCAAACGATAAGCTATCACATTTTTGTTTTGCCCAATGCGGTAACATCTGTCAATGGCTTGATTTTCAACAGCTGGATTCCACCATGGATCTACAATATAAACGTAATCGGCTGCAGTTAAGTTAATTCCGGTACCTCCGGCTTTGAGGCTAATTAAAAAAACACGGCAATTTGGATCGCTTTGAAAATGCTCAACACTTTCTTGTCGAGCTTTTTGAGAGCTTTTTCCATCGAGGTATTCAAAATTCACTTTTTCTTTTTTCAGTTCTTTTTCTATGAGCGACAACATTTTAACAAATTGAGAGAAAATCAGGATTTTATGTTTTCCGGTTTTTTCTTTAATATGCCTTAAAAGTTCTTTGATTTTTACCGACTCATTTCCATAGTTTTCTTCATCGGGCAAAATAGCCGGCGAATCACAAATTTGACGCAGTTTGGTCAAACCTTCGAGAACATAAATTTTAGAACGACCTAAGCCTTCTACATCTATTTTGTTGAGCAATAGCTCTCTATATTTGTTTTTAAATGCATCGTAAACTTTGCGCTGCTCTTCTTGCATTTCACAAAACAAAAAATCTTCAATCTTTGGAGGCAATTCGGTTGCAACTTGTTCTTTGGTGCGGCGCAAAATAAAAGGATTTATCATGCGTTGCAATTCCGAAGCAATTACCGGATTTTGGTCGCGGTCAATGGCATCAGAATAATTTTCCTTGAACTGAGTTTGGGTGCCAAAAAAACCAGGATTTAGAAATTCCATTTGTGCATACAAATCGAAGGTATTGTTTTCGATAGGAGTTCCGGTAAGTGCCAATTTATTTTTGGCTTTGAGCAACGAAACGGCTTTAAAGCGCAATGAATCGGGGTTTTTGATTGCCTGCGACTCGTCGAGTATGATGTAATTGAATGTGAATTTGCTCAACCATTCGGCATCTCTTGAGAGCGTGCCGTAAGTGGTAAGTATTAAGTTATAATTGTCAAATCCTTTCACATCTTTGGTGCGTGAAATGCCGTAATGCAGGTAAAAAGTAAGCGTTGGAGCAAATTTTTCAATTTCTTTTTGCCAATTGAAAAGTAATGTGGTAGGCATTACTACAAGATTTACCGTTTTATTGGTTTGCGTTTGATTTAATAAAAAACCTAAAACTTGTATGGTTTTTCCCAACCCCATATCGTCGGCTAAAATGCCTCCCCATTTGAATTCGTCGAGAAAATGCAACCAATGGTAGCCGGCTTTTTGGTAATCTCTAAATTTTCCTTTGAGCGTTTTTGGCACATTAATTTCCTTAATTTCGGTAAATTCTCTAATGGCGCGCTTCTTTTGATTTATTTCGTTGGCTATTTCTAAATAATCTTTTTCATCGAAAAGCTCCTCGATGATGTTGAATCGAAGTTTGGATATTTTTAATCCATCTTTTTTAATTTCGCCCTGTCTAAAATAGCGTTCGAGCTTTTCTATCCATTCTTTTGGTAAAATACCGAGTTTTCCGTCGGCAAGTTTTACGTAATGTTCGCGTTTTAAGATGGCTTTGCGTATGTCTTTGAGCGAGATGTATTCGTCGCCAAATTGAACTTCCATCTGCACATCAAACCAGTCTTCGCCCGATGAAACGACTACACGCACTTTGGCTTTGTGGTGCGAGTATTTGAATTTTGTAAGTTCTTTTAATCCAAAGACTTCAATATCTTGTTTAACAAATTCTTCAAAAGTAGCCAAAAACCATTGGTCTTTTACAAAATCCTCAAATTCGAGAAACAAATAATTTTCATTGTATTGCTTTTCAAAGTTAACATGTTGTGTTTTTAAAAAAGCTAAATAGTTTTTTTCAAAGTCTATATTTCGAGTAAGTTCAAAGATTTGATTTTCTTTTAATTCTAAAAAACTGCCATGTTCAAGCACATTGATTAGGTATTCCTCTTGATACAAAATAAAGGGTTTGAACAAAATAAATTTGCCAACCTCAGAAATATAAAGTTGTTTTTTCATGTTTATTCCTTCTATTTTGTTGTATTCTAAGTTCAAATCATTCAGTCGAATAGGATATTTTGCCGAAACCGGTTTTACGTAATCATCAAAAAAAGATTGAAAATTAGTTTTTAGCGTTTTCACTTGTGTATGATTGTCATAATTTTCGGCAACAAGCATATTGTCAGCGTGGTTTTCGATGAAAAAAATTTCGTTGCGATATATAATTAAAAACGGAAAATAATATTTTAACTCAGCATCATTGAGTAAAACTTCTTTTTCGCCCAATAATATGCACAAATCGAGATTGTAAAAAGCTTCGCTTTCGCTTAAATTAAAATAACAACTTGCTCTATTCTCGCTTATTTTCAACGGATTCATGTTCGTTGACAAATTGCTGAAAAATGTGAAGTAAACAAATTTCTTGGTAAGCAAAAGGTTCTTCATTCGTGCAATAAAAGTAGCATAATACTTACTCAAATTAGAGCGAGTTTGAACAGTCAAATACGTGGAATTGCTATTTTTAATGACATTATACACCCTATTTTCTTTGGTTAATTCCGAAATTTGTAACAATTCAAAATCTAAATCGGAAACCGAAAATTCTGTGTTACTATAAAAATCGAGCCTACGCAAAGGGTTGATTAGCTTATCTTTATTTTTATTGAGTTTGCCGGAAATGGGAATAAGCTCAAAACTTTCGATTTCGGAAACTGTTTCTCTCGAAAAATTAAAAACCCAGCCAATTTCAAAATTATCGTCAGTTTCTAATTTAGTAATCGAATCAAAATCAGGTAAAATAGTTATTTTGTTAGTTGCACCTAAAGGCACAAGTCCGGCAGCCTCTCCTACCGGAATTATTTGGATAGCATTTTGAATGTAAGCAATATCAAAAAAAGAATTACTATTTAAATGTTCTGGTATTCCATACCGTTTGGAAGCTTCAGCTTTTTTATGATTTATACTTTCAGAAGTAATATCAACAAAGAAATTCCCTTTATAATTACCTAAAATATAATGAATTATAGAATATTGGTGAAAACAAAGATTGCTAACATTCAAATCACACGAGCAGTTGATAAATAAATTATTTTCGCGTATTTCTGTTCTAATTTTTTGAGTACTATTATAGCTAGCAAACTCAAATTCAGCAAAGTTTTCGCCTATATTTTTCACAGAAATATCAACACCATAACTAGAAAAATAGGAGCTTCGGTCAAATTGAATGAGCTTAGAATTTTGCTTTGATAAAAGCCTAAAATTTTTTATCTCTACAAATGAAGTTGTTTTATGTCGACTAATTTCTACATAAGGGATATCAGGCTTATCAATTTCAGAATCGGAATAAGTAACATGGTAAAGCAAAGCAACTGCGTGCGAACACAAACTTTCATTTCGTGCTACTTTGCAACTGCAAGTAACAAACATTTTGGTTCCAATAGAAGAAACAATCGTTTTGACTGTTTTCTTATCCTTCATAATGCCAATAACAATATTTCCTTTGTCTTCCACCTCTTGTATTGCGCTCGAAAGAAAAAGCGAATAGCCCATAGTATTATTTGTTTCTGTGCCTTGCTTTTTTAAAACTAAGGATAATTCAGTTTTAGTTAATTTCATGTATATTAATTATTTACATCTTAAGTTTATTATAGAAATCTGCGATTAATAGATTTTAATTAAACAGGTAAATTTAAAAAAATAAACTACATTTTTCATAGAAATAAGTATTTAAAGAGTTATTTACAAATCATAATTTATAACAAAAAAAGAGAACAAAGTATATCTTAGTTTATAGATTTTCGTTTGAAAAGCTTAACTATGCGCCAAATGAAAAGTGCTATTAATTCCACAACTATAATAAAAACAATAACATAAACAAAAAAACGGTTGGTCAATTCCGGAGCTTGCGATATAAAAGAAATACCTACAAATGTTACGCTCATTATCACTAAAATGGCAAATAAATTTTTCAAAACGGTTACAAAATCTTTATTTGAATTATCTTGCATGGCTTTGCTGTTTTTTTTTAAAATTAAATATTTTTGTGCAAAAATAAACATTTCTACTCAAAAAAAGAACTTTTAGTAAATTTGAAATACATTTCTAACTCTCATAAAAATTAAAATAAATTTATAGTTCAGGATAAGAACTAATTTAAATAAGCTAAATCTTTTGTTATTAGTTAATTTAGAGATACTTGTGGAAATTAAATGTACAATTGGTAATGATTAGATTTGTTAAAAAGGCAAAAAAAAAGTGTCGTTTACCAGACGACACTTACTAATTTTTTTTAACCTACCTATTAACCAAATTAACCAATTTTAGTTATTATTATTTATTTCATATTTAATAAACCAATTAGCGTGCCAAAGTTACTAAAAAGCTAAATATCAGCTTTTAATACAAATATTAACTTTAATAATTGCCAAATAATGTGCGGTTTTGTAACATTCCTGTTCGTTTTCGTACACATTTAGTAAAGAAACATTGCTCTTGGCTTAATTATTGCATTATTTTATTAAAATATTAAAAAAACTAGTCATTTTACAAAAAATACATAAACTCAATGAAAGCACATTTTTTAGCCTTTTGCTACATTATAACTATACTTTTGATAAGTAAAGTAACAATAGCACAGTCTGTTATAGAAAAAGAAGTTTCATTAGAAGCTCAATTCCAGCTATTACTTGCAGCTCAAACTGATGAAACAAAAAAAGAAATAAATGCTCGAATTGTAAGTAGTTTTAGTGAAATGCTCAATCAACCAGAAACATTTGATTATAAGTTCACCAAATTAAAAAATGTAGGTGTTCTAACATCTTCAGACCGGCAAGTGCGTATTTATACTTGGAATTTGTTTTGGCAAGACGGAACTTTCGATTATTTTGGGTTTATTCAGCACAAAAATAACAAAAAAGGTATCGATTTGATTCAACTTTTCGATGATTCAAAAAACATAGAAGCTCCCGAAAAACAAGTTTTGAGCAACAAAAACTGGTTCGGTGCACTTTATTACGAAATTATCGACGTAAAAGACAAAGAACGAACCTATTACACCCTTCTTGCATGGGACGGCAATGATTTATTTTCAAACAAAAAACTCGTCGATGTGCTTTATTTTACAAATTCGGGGCAAGCAAAATTTGGACACCCCATTTTTAGGCGCAAAGGGCGTTTGGCTAAGCGAATAGTGTTTGAATACAGCAAAACCGCAAGCATGGCGTTAACCTACGATACCAAGTTACAAGCCATTGTTTTTGACCGACTTGTACCTTCAAAACCCACTTTTGAAGGAAATTTCCGTTTTTATGTAACCGACGTTACTACTGATGGATTAGTACTTAGCAAAGACAAAGTTTGGGATTTTGTAGAAGATATTCAAAGTATGAATGTGGAAAGTAAAGGTTTGAAAAATAGAAAAACAGAAAAGCCAATAAAAGAATAAGCCGGCAAAATTACCGGCTTACTTTTTCTAATTGAAGTTCATTCAAAAATATACTTAAACCGGAAGTTGGCGTTTAAATCGTTCTTCAAGCGAAATAAATGTTTCGGTACGTAAAATACCATCAATAGCTTGAAGTTTGGTAGAAAGTATATCTTTTAAATGCTCATTGGTTTTTGTCTGAAGCTTTACAAAAATACTGTAATTACCTGTTGTATAATGACATTCTACCACTTCGGGAATCTGCTCAAGTTGCTTTACTACACTTTCATACAAGCTGGCTTTTTCTAAAAAAATACCCATAAAAGCACAAGTTGAGTAGCCTACTTTTTTGGGATCGAGCAAAAATTCAGAGCCAGTTACGATGCCAAGTTTTGAAAGTTTTTGAATTCGCTGATGAATTGCTGCGCCCGAAACGCTACACTCGCGAGCAACTTCAAGGTATGGCATTCGAGCATTTTTAGTAATTAACGATAATATTTTCCTATCTAAATCGTCGATAATATTGTTTTCTATCATAATTAAAAAGGGTTTATTTCATGGCACAAATCTAAATAAAAAAACAACAATTACAAATTGTAAGTAAAAAATATATTTTTATAAAAAAAATGTTTTTATTATTCACTTAAAATTAAAATATGTAACATTTCATTCGTTCTTTGGCTAAAATGCATATTTTTACTTCCCTATAAAAAATCAACGAAAAAGACGAACGCTTAAATTGTAACCAAAGTAAATTTAAAATATAATTTCATTAAAATCCTATTTTTAATACAAAATAAAAAAAAATTGAAAATAAAAATAATTGATAAAAGCTTAAATTTTCTCAAAAAAATGAAAAACAAAGCTATATTTCTATTTTATTTTATAAATTTGTGCATTATTTAAGCAATTTTAAATTAACATAAAGCTCTAAATTTATGATTTTCAGTGAAAATATTCATAAATACGAAAAAGAATTATTGGCTTTAAAGCAAAAAAGCAGAGTAACTGCTTATATTCGAATAGCTCTTTTTATTATAGGAGCAATATATATTTATTTTTTTTCAGCCTTCAATTGGATTATTTTACTCGCAGGTTTAGTAGTAATTTTACTTTTATTTTTGTGGTTTGTACAATTATCTTATCATTTAGGGTTGAAAATAAACCATTTAACCCATCTCATTTTGGTTAATAAGCAAGAAATAAATCTAATGAATAATGATTTTACCGATGTATATACCGGAAAAGATTATATAAACAACGAACATAAATATGCTTACGATTTAGATATTTTTGGAGAAAGTTCAATTTTTGTATTGCTAAATAGAAGTGCTAGTGTGTTGGGACAAAATCATTTAGCTCAAAAAATTACAACTCCTTGCCTTGACAAAAAGGAAATTGAAAAGCGACAAAAAGCGATTGCAGAACTAAGCAATTTGCTCGAATGGCGACAAAATTTTCAGGCATCTGGAATGGAACATTTAATGAGCCACAATTTAGCAAAAGAAAAAGGCGAATACAAAGTAAAAGAGCAAAACAAGTCCATCTTGCTCGATTGGATTTCGACTGAGTCCCAATTTATGAATAATAAAATACTTGTTTTTTTTATTTGGTTCATGCCAGTTATTACTCTTTTAAGCCTTTTTGCTAGTGTAGTTAGCCTTTTACCGATACAAATATTTTTCCTTTTGGGAATTTTACAACTCACTTTTTTAGCTTTTTATCTCAAAAAAATCAATAAAATACATGAAAAAACGGCTAATTCGGCTAAAATATTGAGTAATTATTCGCTACTTTTACAAAAAATTGAAGAACAAAAATTTGAATCGGAATTACTCATTTATCATCAAAAAACATTAAAAAACAACGCCATTACAGCAGGAAATGCCATCAAGCAGCTTAAATCTATTATTCAGCTTTTAGATAATCGAATGAATATTTTATTTGCTTTTACCTTCAATTTCTTGTTTATGTGGGATTTGCATACAATCATTCGCTTAGAAAAATGGCAAAGCAACTACAAAGAAAAGTTAAAAGACTGGCTCGATGTAATCAAAGAATTTGATGTTTTACAAAGTTTTGCCGGATTTGCTTACCAACAGCCTAATTTTGTATTTCCAAAAGTTAGTTCTGACGAATTTTTGTACGAAATAATCAACGGCGGGCACCCTGTAATTCCAGAAAATGAGAGAGTTTGCAACGACTTTAAACTTCAAAATACAGGAAGCTTTGCCATTGTAACTGGTGCAAACATGGCAGGCAAAAGTACTTTTTTGCGCACAACGGCGGTAAATTTAATTTTAGGGATGTGCGGTAGTAAAGTGTGTGCTTCAAATTTCCAATTTACACCCATTGAGATATTTACTAGCATTAGAACCAACGATTCATTGAGCAAAAACGAATCCTATTTCTATGCTGAACTCAAACGCTTGCAAGCCATTATTAACGAAATAAAATCGGGAAAAAAATTATTTATTATTGTAGATGAAATGCTTAGAGGAACAAACTCAAAGGATAAGCACTATGGTTCAAAAGCATTTATTGAACAAATAGTAAAATACAATGCCTGTGGACTTATAGCTACTCACGATGTAATGCTCGGTGTACTCGAACAAGAGTTAAACGGGAAAATAACAAATAAGCGTTTTGAAGTAGATATAAAAGACGATAAACTTTTTTTTGATTACAAAATAAAAGACGGCATAAGTCAAAATTTGAATGCCACATTTTTGATGAAAAAAATGGAGATTATAGAAAAGTAATTTGCTTTTTTTATAAAAAAATAGTTTTTCTCAAAAAAAAATTGTAATTTTAGGATTTCCTTTAAATAGAAAAAGACCATGTTTGTGTTTTTCTATTTGAAAAAAAAAACACACAAACTGCAAACGAAGAAAAATCTATACTTATTGAAACAAAATATTTGTTTCTTCGTAGTAAAAATTATTAAATTAAAAAGTAAAAAAGTGAATTCAAATCATCGCCCCATATTAGTAATTGGTTTTGGAGAAAAATCGAACGAAGGAAATTTAATTCGCGAGCGTATAAAAATAGAAGATATTTTAGACGAATATGCACGCTATGGATATATTGATATTCTGGCATTTAGCGGAATTAGTTTCGAGGCTCTTATCGACGAACTATATGCCAAAAATATGAATAAGCATGTATTTGGTTTGTATTATTCTACCGACACGGCTAATAGCGAAAATTTAGTCGCAGATTATACCAACGAAACTATTTCGGCATATTTAACTAAAATAGCTGACCTTAGAGAATTGCGTTTCTTAGTGCTCAATGGCAATGCCAGTGAACAGATAGCCAATAGATTAATAGAACTTGGCGTACCTTCTGTAATCGGAATTTCAAACAAATTGAATAGGTTTGAAGCCAGTGATTTTGCTGAAATATTTTTTAAGTATGTAGTTGAAACAAATAATATCGAAATTGCTTTTGAGGAAGCAGAACTTAAAATGTTGAGCTACTGGGGCGGACGTTTACGGTTTGAAGATAAATACTGGGACAATGAAATATCGAGCCCAATCTCAAATTTTCAATTGCCCTGGAAATTATTCAAAAATGTAAATACAAAGCTCGACGAAAAATGGAGCGACATCATTATAAAAAAAGATGAAAAACAAGAAGTAAATACTACAAATTTATATATTTCGGGTTGGAGTGTTGGTATTGTTGGTGTATTGTCTATCGTGTTAGGACTTTGGATGATGAGTAAAGAAGGTGTTAAAGAAATAAACATCACAGGTAGTATTATTGTTATTGGAATAGCCCTAATTTTTTTGGCGGGAGTTTTGTTGCTCAATACGCTCAAATCAAAAAAGCAAAGTGCATTTATAGAGGAATAAGCATTCAACAATTTTTTTAAAATTTAATCTTTTTCTAATTATTTTAGGAAATAAAACATAAAATAAATACGAATGTACACAGGTGTATTGAAAAAAATGCTTACAAAATTTGATGAGCCTATTGAATACTCTCTTCTTTTGAACCAACAAAAAATCGACATGAACATGTTAATAGGCGCAAACCTTAAAGTAACCTATTTGAATGAAATAAGATGTTTAGGTTGTGGCGAAAAAACGACAAAATCGTTTGCGCAAGGCTATTGCTACAATTGCTTTACCAGTTTACCCGAAACCGATGAATGTATTTTAAAACCAGAGCTCTGTCGTGCACATGAAGGCATTTCGCGCGATATGAAATGGTCAGAAGCGCATTGTTTGCAAGAGCATTTTGTATATCTAGCCATTTCGAGCGGGCTAAAAGTAGGAGTTACACGCAGCTCACAAATTCCGACACGTTGGATTGACCAAGGCGCATCAAAAGCAATAAAACTTGCTCAAACTCCTAACCGCTACACTGCCGGAATCATAGAAGTAGAGCTAAAAAAATATTTTTCAGATAAAACTTCGTGGCAAAAAATGCTTAAGAATGAAATAGCTGAAGAAGATTTACTATTAGCAAAGCAAAAAGCCAGTGATTTGTTGCCCGAGTATTTGAAAAAATTTGTAATTAACGATGATACTATTTGGGAATTTGACTATCCGGTTTTGGAGTTTCCGGACAAAGTACAAGTACAAAATCTTGATGCTCAACCTACAATAGAAGGTAAACTTTTAGGTATAAAAGGACAATATTTAATGTTTGATAAATCTAGAGTTATCAATATCCGCAAACATGGTGGATACAAAATCAAACTCGAGATAGTATAAAAATAACAAACTAAAAGCCATTACCAATATTAAAAATGTAAAAGCTTTTAGTTTGATACTTAAATATGTTTGAGTAAAGCGATGTAATGAACTAAATTACAATCACTATCCTTCTTTATTCATATCTACTTTCCATTTACCGTCAACCTTTACTAGGTTTAATTTTTCTTCTTTACCTTCGCTTGTGTAGTAACATACAGCTTTGTCGCCATCTACATCGCATTTGCCCATTTCAAAATCCGGCATTTTTTTAGTGTCGATGTCTTCACCGTTTGCTTTAGCCATTTTAGCTACACTTTCGATAAGAGTAAGCATTTGAATCGTTTTTTCGGTACTCAATTCTTTTGCTTTTTCGTAATCTTGCTTTCCTAGTGCTTTTAAAAAATCTTCAGCAACTGCGTCTGGCTCATTACCACCACCACATGAAGTCATTAAAATTACAGCAAATAATACAGCTATGCTTTTAAAAAAGTTTTTCATTGTTCTTTGTTTTTATGAAATAAATTTGATTCTTTTCTAAAAAAATAATAAAGAAGCAAACAATTTCAGTGATTAAATAATTAATTATTAAAATGTAAAGGTACAATCTTTTTATGAATTTTCAATACTATTTTGACGCTATTTTGAGTTTTATTGTTATACTAAAACAATTTGTTTTAAAAATTAAGAAGTTAGCCTTTTTTAGACTTTCATAAATTTTATTTTTCTTTCAAAACAAACCAGTTTTTTATACATGTTTTCTATATTTGCAATTGTAAATTTGTTTAACAAAAAACAAACAATTCCAATTTTTAACCATCAAAATTTGATTTATTTAAATTATGAAACAAAGTTTAATCTTTCTTTTTATCTTTTTATTTATTTCGGCTCATGCACAAAAAGGTAAGGACTACGACAATAAAAAATCTACCTCAATGATGCCTATTGTAAATGGATTGTATGAAACCATAAACACGCTCGAAAATGAAAATGTTGAAATTGTTAGAATTGAATTTGACCAAATTGTGAATAAAAAAACAAGTATTCGCAAACTCGATGCAGGATTTACTTATGGTTTGATGGCTTATGCAGATTATAGAGTAAAACAAATTGTTGTGCGTGTTTCGAAAAAAGAGAAAAATGAGTGGAAACTTTTGTCTTTAGGCGAAACAAATGGTGCTACTGCTATTTTACATCTCGAAGTGAAAGAAACTGCCGATTATTTAATTGAAATTGAAGTAAAAGAATTTGCCGATGGATATACTAATGCTCATTACGGGCTTATTATAATCCATAATTAGCTATCGATTAGCCTGTACTAAATCACCATAATTTCATTGTATTCATACCTTTAAGCTTTACAACAATGGGTTCACTAGCTAAGCTTTCATTATTTTGCCTATCTACGGCGGTAACTATAAAGGTATATTCTTTGTATAAAAAGCTAAAAATAGAGGCTTCTTGTAGCAAATAAAATTTATTTTGTCGAGTAATTGCATAAATATTACCATTTTTTAGCTCAAAATTTGCATCTTTACCTCTAAATTGATAAATGATATAAAAATAGGGTTCGTTCAAAGTGCCCATTGGTTTTTTATTTTGCCAGCTAAGTACTATTCCGCTTGGGTTCTGTGTGCTTTTAAAGTGAATAGGTGCCTGCGGTGCAACTGAATCTATCCACTCCATTTTTGGAACCAATGCTGGGTATTTGTATAACCTATCTTGAAAAACATCATTTATTTTCTTCGGATTTTGAGTAAATACAAATGAACTAAAAAACATACTTCCTTTTATTTCAGGCGATGTTCGTGTTTTTTCTACTTGATTTATAATTTGTTGCGCCGAACGCCATTGTTTTTCATCGGCATCTTTACTTAATTTGTATATTCCATGACCTATATATAAATGCCGGTTGTAGTGATTTTTGCGCCACCAATTTGTAATTTCATCAAAATCGGCTCTTTTGTGCCCAATATGCCAATAAATTTGAGGAGTAATATAATCAACCCAAGCTTCTTTCACCCATTTGCGTGTATCGGCATAAGTGGCATCAAAGCTTGGTTGTCCGGCTTGAGTAAGCGTTCCTTCTTTGTCCACATCGCTATTGCGCCAAACTCCAAATGGTGAGATACCAAACTTAATATGCGGCTTTACTTTTTTTATACTATCGCCTACGGTTTTTATTAAATTGTTTACATTGCTGCGCCTCCATTGGTTTATGTCGCTTTGTTCGTAATTAACGCAGTATTTTTTAAACGTTTCAGTATCTTTAAATTCTAAATCCGGAATTTTGTAAGGATAAAAGTAGTCGTCGAAATGTACAGCATCAATATCATATCTGCGTACCACATCGAGTACTATTTTAATAATGTATTGTTGCACATCGGGTATTCCCGGGTTAAAATACAAACCTCTACCATAGGCAACAAACCACTCTGGCTTTTTCAAAATAATATTGTTGGAATCAAGTTCGGCTTTCCAAGCAGTATCAGCCATAGCTCTGTAAGGATTGAACCATGCGTGAAATTCCATATTACGCTTATGTACCTGCTGTATTGCAAATTCAAGTGGGTCGTAATAAGGTTTCGGAGCTTGCCCTTGTTTGCCTGTAAGCCATTGAGACCAAGGCTCATAAGGCGAATTGTAAAAAGCATCAGCCGATGGGCGCACTTGAAAAATGATGGTATTCATTTTATTTTGAGCATGAATATCGAGCTGCTCAATCAGATTTTGCTTTTGTTCTTCTTGTGATATTTTAGTACTGCGAGGCCAATCTACATTCATAAAAGTAGAAATCCACACCGCTCGCATTTCCCATTTAGCTGTGTGATTACGTTTTATGTATTTTTCGGTAGGTATGAAATATACAAACACTACAAAAGCAGCCAAAGCAAGTACTAAAAATATAAATAAAAATGTAATTATTTTTTTTATCACAAAAATCAAAATTATTAATTATCAATAGTTTATGTCTCGATAGCCAATAAATAATGCTAAATTAGTCAAATTTATTTTAAAATATTAAACGTTGTCCGTTTTTTTAATCAATTACTTCAACACAAAGCTCGTAGAACCAAGGCTTTGAGAATCCATAAATACGTCAACAGAATATTTTCCGGCTTTTAATTCGTATTTATAATCCCAATAAATACAAGTATTTAAGTCTTTATTGTCGTACTCAACACGTTTTTTAGACGAATATACAAGTTCTTTGCCATTGAAAGGGAACACGTTTGATTCATATTCGTACAAAATAGCTCCACTTGGGTCAGCTACACGAATATAAAGTGTTTTCATACCAGGCTCAATCACGGTGTTAGCATCTACAATGAAGCAAACTTTTAGTTTAATAAATTTTGCCAATTTATCAGTTGCATTATTTTTATCGTTTAAGGCTACAGCTCTAATCTCGCGGGCTCTTAGCTCTGAAGCTTTGCCTACTTTGGTTTCAAGTTTTTGATTCAAAGCAGTAATTTCTTCACTTTCCGATTTTATTTTGTAATTTTCAGAAACTACTTTTTTATTTTCGGCTATAAGTTCTTGGTTTAAAGTATTCAAAGAGTCAACTTGAACTACATATCCACGCATAATTCCACGCAAAGTTTCAAGTTCTTTTTTATATTTTTTTATTTCGCTGTTGTTGTATGCTTTGTTTTTTTCCATTTCGGCTAAAATTTCTTTAATCTTAGCTTTTTCTTCCGAAAGCTGAGCGTTAAGCGTATCATTCATAGTTTCGAGCGATTCATAAGTTTTGAGTAAATCATTAAACTCATTTTTAACAGAATCGCGTGCAATGCCTGTAGCTATAAGCTCTTGTGTAATTTCATCGCGCGTAGTACTTAAATTGAATCTATCCCAAACTAAAAATGCAATGATAAGCGCAAGAATAGCTATAAGTATATACAAACCTTTGTTTGAATTAGTTGCAGTAGTTTTTTCCATTAGTTAAACTTTAAAATAATTAAGTAGTAAACTCAAATAAATTATATGTATAATTTTGCCAAGTGCCTGAAAATTATTTAATAATAAAAATAATTACCTTTTTTTTTGATAGCACTGGCACATAGAATTTGCTTGCAAAGATAATGATAAAAAATACTTTACTTAAAATTTTATAAAAAATTAAGGTATATTTTTTTTAAAAGCAGTTATTTTCCATAAAAAAAATAGCGTAAAATAGAATAAATCTTGTAACTTTTTTCTGCTACTTTCGTATCAATAACTAAAAAAGGATCAAAATTTAAAACTCAAAAAAATATAATTTTATGGCTAGTGATAAAGCAATTTGCAACGATTTTGAATCAGAAAATTACTATGAAGTTCTCGAAAAATGCAGCATTCTTGATATAGGAAAAATCATTAAAGAAATTCGTAAAAAAAATGATATAACTCAAGATGAATTAGCACAAAGAGTTGGTACTAAGCGAGCTTATATTTCTCGAATAGAAAAAGATGCTAGCAATGTGCGTCTTTCTACCTTGGTTAAGATACTCGAAAAAGGTCTTTCTGCTCGCATCAATTTAAATGTAGAATCCTAAAATATTTGTGCAAATACCAAATATAAAAAATACGTTCGTTTTCCAGATTATAAATAATTGATTAACAAAGCTTAATATTTTCAATTTGCACTTTCATACTAATCGAAAGCAGAATTGACTTCGTTAGTTGATATCTGTATCATGCGTTCGTAATCTTCGTCAGAAAGGTCTTCAAAATAATAGTTTACCGGATTTACAGGCGAACCATTTTTATGGACTTCGTAGTGTAAATGTGATACTTGAGAGATTCCGGTTGTTCCCATAAGAGCAATTAAATCTCCACGCTTAACTCTTTGCCCGTATTTTACGAGTATTTTGTTCAAGTGCCCGTAAACCGTTTCAAAACCGTAAGAGTGATTAATGCGAACATAATATCCTAAACCACCTCTACCATATTTAGCATCGGTAACTACTCCATCGCCAGCAGCATAAATTGGAGTATTCATTGGTGCGCACAAATCTACTCCTGCATGTAATCTGTAAATTTTCAAAATTGGGTGCATTCGCATTCCAAAAGGACCAAAAGCTGTAAGGTCTTTATTCTTAATTGGTTGTATAGCTGGAATACTCGAAAGCATTTTGTTTTTATCGCGAATGAGTTTGGTTACTTCATCGTACGACTTTGACTGAACATAAAGTTGTTTGGTGATTATATTAAGTTTTTGGTAACTCGAAATTATAATATCTTTGTTCTCATAGTTTTCAAACTGAGTAAAATCTTTTACGCCTCCATATCCGGCAGTGCGAATAGAAATAGGAATAGGCTCAGCTTCAAAAAACGGGCGATATACGTTATTGTCATTGTTTTGTATTTGTTCTAATTTTTCAGAAAGCGACTGAATACGATTGTTTAAAAGCTGATATTTGAATTTAATTTCTTGGTTCTTAGCATTCAAATTTTTTACATGAGGCGAGTCAATCAAATAAAAAGCAAGCAAAAATAAGCCTATCCCAAGCAAAACGCTCACAAACGAATATGTAAATAATTTTCTTATTAAATCTTCGTAACTGAATTCTACTTTTACAAAATTAAGTGATTCAGAATTAAAATGGTACTTACTTTTAAGCTTCATAAAACAAAAAATAATAGTTTGTTTATCTTTTTATTGTATTAATTAAAGCAAATTAGTGCGTTAAAAGCTAATGCATTAATAACAAATGCTAAAAAAAATAATACAACGTAATGCAACAAAATTAATTTTTAAAATTGAAATTATCAAATAAAAAAAAAGTTTTTACATAGTTTACTATTTATTTTTACCAAAAATAATATTATTAATTAATAGTTTATTCATCTATAAAAACCCTTAATTCGCTCTATTTAAGTGTATTCTTTGTTATCTAATTTTTTTAAATTTTGAAAATAAATCCCATAAAACAACTCCTGCACTTACTGCAATATTTAACGAATGTTTTGTACCTAATTGTGGAATTTCAATCGAAAAATTGCACAAATCAACTATTTGCTGTTGAACACCTTTTACTTCATTGCCAAAAACAACGGCATATTTTTGTAAAGCTTTAGGTTCAAAATCGTTGAGCATAATACTATTTTCTACCTGTTCGAGTGCAATGCAAGTATAATTTGATTGTTTCAATTTTTCGATGGCTTCGTGCGTATCTTTAACGTATTCCCAATCAACGGATTCAGTGGCTCCAAGCGCAGTTTTGCGTATTTCGTTGTGAGGCGGTTGTGCCGTTATTCCACATAAATAAATTTTCTCAATCAAAAAAGCATCGGCAGTACGAAAAACAGACCCTATATTATTGAGGCTTCGTATATTATCGAGTACAACAACTATTGGGGTTTTGTCAATTTGTTTAAATTCGTCAACCGAAATACGATTTAATTCTTCATTTTTTAGTTTTCGCATCAACTGCTTTATTAAGAAAAACTATAAACTAATTTGTTTTTTTATTTTCAGAAAAAGAACCTGAATTAGTTTAGTATTAAATCTACATTTTGCATTGCAAATCAAATACTTAAACTAATTCAAGCTCATTAATAATTACTTACTAATTTTTCAGCCATTTATCTAACCACGATTTGAATTCGCGTTGCCACAAAATGCTATTTTGAGGTTGCAAAACCCAGTGATTTTCTTCAGGAAAATATAAAAATTTAGCAGGTACTTTTTTCAAAATTGCAGCATTAAACGCGCTCATTCCTTGCGATTCCATAATTCGGTAATCCTTTCCGCCTTGAATAACCATGATGGGTGCGTCCCAATTTTGAACAAAACGGTGAGGTGAATTAGCAAATGTATTTTGTGCTATTTTGTTCGATTTATCCCAAAATGCGCCTCCCATATCCCAGTTGGCAAACCACATTTCTTCTGTTTCGAGATATTGTGCTTCGAGGTTGAAAATTCCATCGTGTGCAATAAAAGCTTTGAAGCGTTTGTTGTGGTTTCCGGCTAACCAGAAAACAGAAAATCCACCATAACTTGCACCCACAGCACCTAGTTTTGTTTCGTCCACATATGGCTCTTTGGCAAGTGCATCGATGGCGCTCAAATAATCTTTCATGTTTTGTCCGCCATAATCGCCGCTAATTTGCTCGTTCCAGGCTTGTCCAAAACTTGGAAGTCCTCTTCGGTTAGGAGCTACCACTATGTAACCGTTGGCAGCCATTTGTTGAAAATTCCAACGATACGAAAAGAACTGACTTACCGACGATTGTGGACCTCCTTGGCAGTAAAGCAAAGCTGGATAAGTTTTGGTAGAATCAAAATCGGGCGGATAAATTACCCAAGTGAGCATTTGTTTTTTGTCGGTTGTTTCAATCCAACGTTCTTCTACTTTAGCCAGTTTGAGTTGGTCGAGAATGTGTTTGTTTTCAAACGTAAGTTGTTGTTCTTTTCCGTTTTCTTTGTTTATTGCAAAAATTTCGGTCGGATAACTTGCCGATTGCTTTGCACCAATCAATTTGTCAGAAGTTAAAGCTACCGAAACGTAATTGTGGTCGCCTTGAGTAATGGCTTTTATTTCTTTGGATTCTAAATTTAATGCATATATCTGAAAACGTGCATGATAATCAGAAATAAAATAGACTTGCTTAGAATCGTCAGACCAAACCAAATGTGCTGCATTTTGGTCAAAAGCAGTTGTATAGTCAGTCTTTACACCAGTTTCGAGGTTCATTACAAACAAACGATTTTTGTCGGCTTCGTAGCCATCGCGTTCCATACTTTCCCAAGCAATCGATTTTCCATCGGGTGAAAAAGTAGGTGCAATGTCGTACCCCATCATTCCTTCGGTAATATTTTTATGCTCTTTGGTTTCAATATTGTATAAATATATATCCGAATTAGTAGAAATTGCATATTCCATTCCTGTTTTTTTGCGCGAAGTGTAAGCAATTGTTTTTTGGTCGGCACTCCAAGCTATTTGTTCCATTCCTCCAAAAGGCTTAAGCGGCGCATCGTAAGGTTGTCCTTCGAGAAGGTCGATTGAATTTACTACTTTTTTGCCATCAAAATCGGCAAGAAATAAGTGAGAATAACTATCTACCCAAGTGTCCCAGTGTCGGTACATAATATCGGTCATAATTCGAGCATTGGCTTTGGGCAAATCAGGGTGAAGGTCTTGAACGGTTTTATCTATTTTTACCTCTTTTATGTAAACAATTTTTTTGCCATCGGGCGAAAATTTAAAACCATTAATTCCTTCTTCTATTTCCGAAATTTGCTCTGGCGAGGTGCCATCGGGATTCATAGTCCACACTTGCATGCTGCCGGAAGAAGCATTCATATAAGCAATTTTTTTGCCATCGGGCATCCAAACAGCCGAATATTCGCTGTCGGGTGTTTTTGTTATTTGTTTGATGTCCGAACCGTCAACTTTCATGGTAAAAAGTTCACGATTACCTTTGTTTTCGGCAACACTGTAATAGGCAACGCTATAAAGAATGGTTTGTTTGTCGGGCGAAACTTCTACTTCGCTTATTCGTCCAAACATCCAAAGTACTTCGGGAGTCATTATGTTGCTCTCAAGTTTTTGTGTAGTTTTTCCTATAAGTGGTGCATTGTCAGCAGATTCGTTTGTCATTTCTGTTTTTTTGTTGTTACAAGCCGAAAATAGCCAAAGAGCTAGTAATGAAATAGCTAGTTGTTTCATGTTTTTGGTTTTTATTTTTTTCTGAAGTTGAAACTATAAATATTTTAATGGGCTCAAATTTGATAATTTTAAATCTGAAAAACAAAAAATA
>DZBP01000023.1:25039-28515 GCA_022729915.1 Draconibacterium orientale
TCGGGAGTATCTATTGCTATACTTTCTTGCTCAGTAACAAGGGCTTTAATAGAGTAGTTATTTTCTAACCATCGGTTTTGTTCTAAACTTTCGGCTAATTCTAAGCTCGATTGTTCAAGTTTAGTAATGGCTTTGAGTACTTCACTTCTATAAGCATAAATGCCTATGTGTTTGTAAAATACATGATGTTTCAACCAATCTTCGTGAGCATAATTGCGCAAGTATGGAATGGTAGAACGGCTAAAATACAAAGCATTTGAATTTTTGTCTAAAATGACTTTAGGTGTATTGGCATTAAAAAGTGTTTCGGTATCGGTTATTTGCTTTATGAGTGTAGCAATTTGGACATTGGAGTCGCTAAAAGCCGATGCTAAAAGCTCTAAATGTTGTGTACTTAGAAAGGGTTCGTCGCCTTGAATGTTGATTACTACATCGCAAGCAATATTTTTGTTTTCAAGTGTTTGAAGCACTTCTGCACATCGGTCGGTACCGCTTTTGTGAAGTTCGGAAGTCATTACTACTTCACCGCCAAAATCACGAACTGCTTGCTCAATGCGCACATCGTCAGTAGCTACAACTACATGAGATAATACGCTTTTACTTTTCTCGTAAACATGCTGTATCATGGGTTTTCCATTTATAGCTACTAAGGGTTTGCCCGGAAAGCGAGTTGATGCGTAACGTGCAGGTATTATGCCAATTATATTCATTTTAAGTAATTATGAATTTTAAGGTTATGTAAAAATGAGATTACAAAGTTCTCAAATTTTATTCAAATACCAAAAAAAAGAAAAACTTATTCCGATAATTGTTTGTATCAGAATAAGTTTTTATGTCGTTTTTTTTTAATAACAGAAACTATTTTTCTTCTATTTTCTTTAAAAATTCACTCAGTGCATTTCCTCTTAAGTTAGAAGCTATAATTACTCCATTTTTGTCAATCAAATAGTTTGTTGGAATGCCGCTTATTTTGTACAAATCTACAACCGACGAATTCCAATAGCCAAGGTCAGAAACATGATGTTTCCATGTAAGTTTATCACTTTCAATGGCTTTAACCCAATTTTCTTTTTGTTTGTCGAGCGAAACACTATAAATGGTGAAACCTTTTCCGTGTTTAAACTTTTTATTTTTAAACTCGTTGTAGGTAGAAACCAAAAACGGGTTTTCTTTTCTACAAGGCGGACACCACGAAGCCCAAAAGTCTATTAAAACAACTTTTCCTTTGAGCGATGAAAGTTTTATATTTTTGCCTTCAGGCGATTTTAGATTTATTTCGGGAGCTTTTTCGCCTATTTTGGGGCTACTGTTTAGTTCCGATAAATTGTTGCGTTCTACTAAATTCAGTAAATTAACAAACGAAGCTATTAATATAAAGCTAATTATAATGGTTTTGATGTTTTTCATGTTTGTGTTTTTTTAAATTTTTACATGCTTTGATATTGTAAGAATATTTTAAATTATTTTTGTTGGAATATTACTTTATTTTTATTGTTTTTATTGAATTTAACAAAAAATAATAATACAGTTCAAATCTATTTAAGTAAAACATTGCTTATTTTAATATATCAAAAAGTAAGCCTAATTCTACGTGATTCAATATTTTATGAAAATTTTAGAAGAATTTCTATTTTTGCAAAACAAAGTTAAAAAAATAGTTACTTTTAAATAAAAATAGCCAATGAAAAAAACCTAAACCCAAAGTACGGGATTTAAACGATTTATTTACTTTATATTAGGCAGTTTGTCGTTAATCATGTCGTATGTAGGTGTTGCTTTGCCGGGTGTTCTGGGTATTCCGTTTATTTTGCTTACGGCTTATTTTTATGTGTGCAGCTCAGATAAAATGTACAACTGGCTTTTGAATCATCGGCTTTTTGGAAAACTTCTCAACGATTTTAGCAAACACAAAACCGTGCCGTTGCGCTTTAAATTGTTTGTTATTTCGCAGCTTTGGGTTTCTATTTCTGTTCCTTAATTTGGTTTATTTCAAGTCATTATACTCAAATACTTGTAATATTAATGGGATTGGTTTCGAGTTTTCTGGTTTGGAAAATGAAAAGCACTTCTACACATAAATAATCAATTTTAGAACACAAAAAAACTCACCTTTTTTGCAAAAAATTCAATTAAGGAATTTTAATACTAATTTAAGATATTTTATAAGATTTTCAGAAACAAGATGTTCGCTGTTTCGTATAGAGGAGTATAAATTAAAACTCAATAATTAAAAAAATAATAAAAATAAAATGAAGAAATATTTTTTAATCGCAAGCATCTTAATTTTTAGTTTATTTGGAAAGTCAAAAGCACAAACTTACGAAGCAAGTAGTTTATACGAAGCACAAGCCATTTATTTATATAGCATTTGCAAATACATGCAATGGCCCAATGAAGCTTTAACGGGTAACTTTGTAATAGGTGTTCTGTCTAACGACCCAATTATTTTAGAATTGAAAAAAATTGCATCTTCACGTAAATACGTTTCACAAAACATTGAAATTAAAGTTTTTAATAGTGTATCGGAGCTTACTAAAACTCATGTGTTATTTATTCCTAGCAAAAAAACGGAACAAATAGACCAAATTCTTGCAAAAATAAACAAAAACCAAACTTTGGTCATTAGTAATAAGAAAGGCGCAATCAATTTAGGTTCAGGTATTAACTTTGTTGTTTCGAGCGATGGAAAACTTAAATTTGAAATTAAGAAATCTAATATTTTAAACAAAGGCATTAAAATAAATAGCTCTATCGACAAACTGGCTATTAAAATTTACAGCTAAAAACAACGCAATGAATTTTTTCTTATTTTGAATACTTGAAGTAAGAAAAATAAAAAAAAGCCATCGGATTCTGATGGCTTTTTTTATGCAGTGAAGAAGATTTATCCGCAAATTTTAATCATTTCGATAAATGAAAAAGCAAATTCATTTTTTTCGGAGCGTTCAAACGTCTCATGTTTTATTATTTTCCATTGATTATCTACTATTTCGGGGAAAAAAGTATCGGCATCAAACCGCGCATGCACTTTGGTAAGATATAGTTTATCAGCATATTGCAAGGCTTGATTGTAAATTTCGCCGCCACCTATTATAAAGCACTCTTCCTTTGGTTTGCACAGTTTAAAAGCTTCTTCAAGAGAACAAACGATTTCGGTATTTTCCAAATTTAATGCAGCATTGCGACTAATTACCACATTGCGTCTGTTGGGCAAAGCCCCATTGGGTAAGGATTGAAACGTTTTTCGCCCCATAATAATGGTATGAGAAGTGGTCAATTGTTTAAACCGTTTTAAATCGTCAGAAATACGCCACAGCAATTGATTGTCTTTACCAATTGCATTGTTTTGAGCAACAGCTACTATAATTGAAATCATTTTTCTTAAACTTTAATTTTGTTAATTTGAAAATTTGAAAATTTGAAAATTTGAAAATTTAGGAACTAGAAACTTACATTTCTAATTTTTGCTCCTAAAT
>DZBP01000024.1 GCA_022729915.1 Draconibacterium orientale
TTATGTTTTCAAAGAAAATAAATATTTGTTCAAGATTGAACCTAGCTTCTTTTTCAACAACGGAAAAGATGTTATTACTCTGATAGTTACAGATGCAACCACCAATTCGGCAACTAACACAAACTTAGGTGCTCGCAAAACTTTTGGAAGCGACATCACTATTAGTTATTTAAAATTTAAGGGATTAACTCTTGGAGCTGGATATAGTATTACAGGCGAAACTTACGATTATGAAGGCACAAATACCTTTACCCCAACTACTTACTACAATAATTATACATTCAGCATAAAATATAATTGGAGAAAATATAAAACAATTTTCAATAGCAATTTAAAAGTTTATGGTGAAACACCATCTATAGCTCAAGATGATGACACAGAGGAATATTACCAAGTATTTGCAGTACTGGTAGATGAATAAGTATATTCTTGGTTTAGACTTGTTAAGCCTACATTGGGTTTAAATTTAATCAAAAGAGGTTTTGTAAACTTAGCATCAGTTGCAAATAATCTAATTTCTGTCGCAGATTTCCACAAAGCAGAATCTACAACCATTTTGCTTCCGTCATAAGCTAAGGCATCTAAATGCTCACCAGTTCCATCTATATAAGAAATATTGCCGAGAATTTTTACGTAATTATCAGGTGCTTCAACTGTAATAGTTTGGTTTACAGTATGTTCGCCTTTGTCATTTATAGCCGTAAGTTTCACAACCACATCACCAGTAGTTAAAAACTGAACTCTTGGATTAGCTTCTGTTGAAGTAAGTCCGCCACCAAAATCCCACAAATAACTAATTGCATCTTGAGAAGTGCTAGTAAACTGAATTTCTTCATATTGCACTACAGTCTCTGGCTCAACAGTAAAACTTGCTATTGGCTCTTTTTCACAACTACTAAAAAAAGTTACCGAAAATAAAGCGCAACAACAAAATTAAGAATTTGATATTTTTTTGTCATAATAAATAAATTTTTTAATAAATAAATACTAATTATTGTTTCTTTCTTTTTTTATTTAAAAATGAAGCATTGAGTTACAATATTAAAGATTCCTTTTTAAATATAAAAATTCATTTCAATAAATTTCAATTATCACATCAAAAGAAAAATTAAAAAAAGCTAATAAAAAACAGATAACTATCTAAATAACAATTCAAAACATATTAATTTTGAATTCTTAAATTTTCACACCCATCACCAAAACATCGTCAATTTGTTCCAAATCACGCTTCCATTTTATATAGGCTCTATCTAAAATATCTTTTTGCTCTTGCATAGTTTTATCTTGAATACTCATTAACAGCTCTTTAAATTGTTTGGCTTTAAATTTATCGCCCGTTTCGCCTCCAAATTGATCAACAAAACCATCAGAAAATGAATACAATGAATCACCTTTTTGTACTTTAAATTTTTGAGAAGAAAAAGGCGATTCTTTCATATAAATGCCAATGGGCTGCCTGTCAGCTTTTAACTGTATAAATTCGTAGCTTTTTTCGCCATCTATTTCGCTATGTCTTATAATGTAAAGTGGATTGTAAGCTCCTGAAAAACAGATTTCTAACTTATCAAAATCGATAATTGTGAGCGAAATATCCATTCCATCTTTTTGTTCACCCGATTTTCCTTCTTGGTGCAAAGAAGTTTTTACTTTTGTTCGCAACGCATCAAGAATTGTACCTGCATTTGCGACCGAACTAGCATTTACAATTTCATTTAAAAAAGCATTGCCAAGCAAACTCATAAATGCTCCCGGAACTCCATGCCCTGTACAATCGGCTGCCACTGTAACTACGTAATTTTCAACCTTTTTAACCCAATAAAAATCGCCGCTTACAATATCACGCGGTTTAAATAAAATAAAATGCTCAAACAAAACGCTGCTTATATATTCAGAAGCGGGCAAAACAGCTTCTTGAATTTTTTGAGCATAGCTAATACTGTCTAAAATGTGCTTGCGGTGTTTATAAGCTATATCTCTTTGTTCTTCAATATGTTTCTTGCTTTCATAAATTTCCTGAGTACGCTCTCTTACAATTTCTTCTAACGCTTCTTTTTCAGCTTCAGCAGCACGCATTCGCCATTTAAACAGAGCTCTCACTACCAAAACGAGAATAATTGCATACGACAATAATGCCCACCAACGTCTAAAAACAGGAGTCAAAATTTGAAAATTCAAACTTGCTGCTTTCGCCTTTTTTCCAAATTCATTTTTCGCTTCCACTACAAAAACATACTTATCATCAGGTAAATTTGTATAATCTTTCAAAGTAGCAGTAGTCCATGCAGAAGTGTCTTTATCAAATCCTTTCAAAAAATAACGGTAAAAAACTTGACCTTTTGATGGATAAACAGGAGCCGAAAATTCAAAACGTAGCGAATTGTAGTCAAAATTAAGTTCTAACATTTCTTCTGCACCTTTTGATATTTGAAACATCGAATCTGTTTGAATACTAGATACTTTGGTCAACATTGTTTCAAAATTTGCCTCATAGTTAAACGGAAATAAGTTATCAACTAACAAAATCCCATCTTTGCCACCTAACCAAATTTTTTTAAATTTAGAATCGTTGTAAACACATTCTACTTGAAAGTCTGTAATAGGCTTAAATACAGTAGAATAAATAGTTTTATTTTTACGTAGCTTTTCTTTATCGCCAGTAAATATATATGGATTGCGCTGGTCGCCATCGGTCATTAAGTATTCATTTTCAGATAGTTTGAATAATGTATGCAACCAAATTTTAGACGAAGTAGTATCAGAATCAAGTAGATTAAATTTAGTCAATTTTTTCTTTACATAATTGGTTGAAAATAAACCTTTTTCTGATGAATAAAAAATATTTTCACCCATTCGATTCAAGTTTAAACCAATTAAACCATTGGGAACTGAAATTTCGGTAATTAACTGATTTTCTAGGTTATATAAAAAAGCAAAACTTGGAATTGCTTCAATGTGCAAAATTTTATTTTGCTCAATCATTTTACGAATATCACCTTTTAAATTTGGAAGTGTTTTTTCTAACTTAAGTGCTGATTTATTTATAGTTACAATGCTAATTTCTTTTGAATGTCCTGCATAAACTTGATTCGGATTTTGAGTAGATCGAAGTAAGCTAAAAGTGAATTTGTCGATAATGGTTTTAGTGAGTACAAATTTATCGTTCAAACTGTAAATTCCATTTGAAGTTGCAATAAGTAATTGATTATCAACAACTAATAAATCCATACAAGCGTGGTTCAAGCCGGCAATTTCAACAAAAATATTTTGTTTCAAATAAAACAAACCTTTGTTAGTTGCAGCAAAAATTTGGTTATTAAATTCTAAAATATCAAGCACTTTACCTTCTAGTCCTGAATTTGTATTGTTGATATACGAAATTGGGAAACTTAGCTCAACTTTTGAAATTCCATTATTTGTAGCAAGCCACACAGCCGATTTTTTATCTAAAAATACCTGATTAATTGATTCACTTTGCAAATCAGAAAATTTATCAATTACTTGTATTATCTCACCGCTTTTGTTTGCCAAAACCAAACCTCCACTATTGGTCGCAATAGCAAATAATCCGTTTTGTATAGGAACAACACCCGAAATACCATGTTCGCGTAAATATTCGTTAAGCACAATTGGCATACGCGAAACGGCATCATTTTTTAATGTATAAAAACTTTGCTTTGAAGTGATTATAGCAATAGAAGTATCTTCTTTGAACTCAATCATGGCTTGAATATCCAGTAATTCTTCTTCAAAGTTTTTTGGTATTTTCAAAAATCGTCCTTCTTGATAATAAGTTAATTCGTTTTGCTTTGTAGCTTTGTCTGATGGTTCGAAAAAAACATAAAGTTTGCCTGCAATAGTGAAAGCAGATTGTGCTTTTCCTTGCAATTTTATAACACTAACTTTCTTATTATCATACAGATACATTTGTTTTTCGGAAACAAAAAAAGTTTTTGAACCAATGCATACTACATACACTACCTTGCCTATTTCAGCTGTTTTAATGGAATCAGCCAAGGATACAAAACAAGTTTGACCAAGTGCATCGTGTTCTAAAAAGCCAAAATCAGACAACCCACCAGCAAAAATTTGCCCTTTTGCGTTCATTGCAATCGACAATACACGCATTCCACTTTTCATTGGAATTTTAGTCCATTTTGTACCATTAAACTCTAAAATACCCGAAAAGTTTGCAAAATACATTCGCCCGTCTAAAGCTTGTACACCATCAAAATTTTGTTCATGCGCATTGTATCTGTTTGCAGTATAATTTACCACAAATGGATTGCCATGATTGCGTGTAAAATTCTGGCTTTTAAGTTGTAAACTCAAAATGACCAAAAAAAAGACTACTATTTTTAGCTTTTTGCTATTCATATATTTTATTTAATTTCTAAAAAAAAAATTCATACTTAAGCACTTAGACAAAATAAATTGTATATTAAGCACCAGTGCTATTTTAATTTGAGCAAGCCTTTTTGTAATCAAATATATTTTAAGCACTTAGCAAAACGAAATATACAATTTATTTGCCTTAGTGCTTGGAATTTGCCAAGTGCTTAGAATTTATTTAATTACAAAAAGGCTTACTCAAATTTAGCATTGGTGCTTAATTCCACCAAACAGATTGAGCATATTTTTGAGTAAATTCATTGTCTTCGAGCAAAATATTATTGAGCAAATAAATTTCGGCTCTAAACAAAGTGCAATCCGTTTGCGCTTCAAAAACCAATTCGCGTAAGTTATCTTTTGTATTGTAAATGCACAAAATACTTCCCATATCAACGTATGTATTTTTCTCAATATCAAGCAATAAGCCTGATGAATGAACATAAAAAATATTTGCGTTACTTGCATGAATCGAAATTTTTTGTTTTGCTTGCATTTTTACTAGAGAAGAAGCAAAAGCTAATTTTTCGAGTTTAAAATAAGAAACGCTTTTAAACATTTCCATTTGTTTCAATAAATTCAGTTTATGAAAAACCAAAATACTTTCATTTGACCTAAAATCATTCTTTGGAGGTAAATTATTTAAAATGGGATATTTAGGCTTATTAATAGCCAGCAAATCATCAAACATTTGTTCATCAATTTTCAGTAAATTTTGAGCAGCAATTTGACGAATCATCAAATTTGGATTCACTAAATTTGCTTTGTAAACAATTGCAGAAGCTTCAGATGAAAATGCTGATAGATAATGCAATGCAGCAGTTTTAGTATAATCACTAGTTTTTGAAAAAGGTGAATTTACGATATTTATTAAGCGTTGCTCGTGAGATAACTCCGGATAAGCAAAAATGTATTTATAACTTCTAAGTATTTCGCTATTAGGAAGTTGGTTTAAAATAGGCAAAAACATTTCTTTATGTACCTCGTCAATAGCCATGTCAGCTATTTCTAAAGCAAATCCACGTGCATTAATATCTTGGCTTTCAATATTTTTGCGTATCAAATCAATAGCGGTAGCTTCATAAATTATAGATAGCAATGAAAAAATTTTATCGAGCTTCATTTGCAATTCTAAAGTCAAAGCTTTTGTAATATATTGATTTTCATCTATTTCTCTTAAATCATGCAAGCAGGCAACTAAATAAACAAAATTATCAATTTCGTCTTCTAATTTGTTTGAAAAAAACAGACGCTCTTGTTTAGTTGCTTGATAATTAAGCATATCCAATGCAAAGACAACTCTATCACTTACCAATCTATTTGGGTGGTTTACATTGTTTTTTAGAAATTTAATTGCTTGAGCACCGCCAATTTCTTCAAAAATAGAAATTAATTTCACTTGCAATTCAACATCGTATTCCAAACGTGAAAACATGGCAATCATGTGAGGAATTAGTTCGCTGCCTACGTTTACCATTGCAGAAGCTGCAGTATCGCAATACTCAGGAATAGTAAAATTGTTGATTAAAAATTGAAAAAGTTCTTTGTCTTTTATTTTTCCGGCAGTTATTATTGATTCGGTTCTTACTCTAAAATTATCATCGTTCAAAAGGCGTTTCAACAAGCGTTCTACTCTATAAACCTGATAATTAGACAATTCAGCTGCTGCAATTCTCCGTTCGGTTGGTTGTTCTGATTTTGAGAAATTTGTTATGTCTTTGAATTTGTAATTTTCGACCGAAAGGGCAAAATGACTTATTTTTTTCTCTTCAATCAATTTGTATGTTCTAAAAGGTAATATAATTCTTGCTAATTTAATTATAGATAATTGGCTTTCATTCCGGGCTTTCAATATATAATCTTTTAAAATAGCAAAAATAATATCTGCTTTAGAATTAAATTTTACAGCATCTGTCTTTTTTAAAACGGAATGTAAAATATTCTTGTATTCGACATGAATATCAATTGCCGATTTTAACCAAAATAAAATAACAATAAATAGAAAAACGGCAAAATGTACTAAATTAATTCCAGGAATATTTACAAATGCAAGTAATAAAATACCGGCTACAATGCTGGCGTATGCTTTAGGTCCACTTTCCACTTTATTCTGAAAAACAGTGCGTTCGTCGATGGGCAAAGGTTGATAAAGAATTTGAGAAGCGGGGTCGTTAAATGCAGTGCGCACGGCTCGTGTGAACAAACGCCCCAAAGTTACAAACGAAAAAAACAAGGTAATTGTTCCATAAAAAATGCCAACTACAGATGCTAAGAAAAAACTAAAAGCCAAAACTAAAGGAAATGCCAAAAGTCCTAATTTTATTCCATACTTGCTCATTATTCGACCTGAAACAAAAGCTTTTAGCACGAATTCAACAATTGAACTTACTCCAAAAAATACTCCAACAAAAGCTGTCAAAGCATCTTTGTCGGGAAATTCAATTTTTACTTGAGCTTGAAAAATAAAATCAACAAAAAATTGAGCAAATATTGGAATAAAAGCAATTATAAAAAATAAACGATAATATTTATTATCTAAAAAAGAAATTCTTTTAGTCTGAATTTCAACATTTTGAGCTATATTTGTTTTAACAATCATTAATTTCTCGCTATTTTGCTTGAGAATGAGCATGATTAGAAAAAACGAAATTGCAAGCGAAATTCCAGAAATTAAAAGAATATCGTTGTTAGTTAAAAAATTGATTAAAAGAGGAATAGAAAAAAAACTAATAATACTAGCTAATACTTCTCCACCCGTGATTAATCCAAAAAGTCGTTTAGCTTGCTGCAAGGCAAACATACGCCCAAGCATTCCCCAAAAAGTAACGGCATGTAAATAGGCAAAAACACGAATCCAAGCATACAATACAAAAATAATTATTACAGAGGCAGTTGCAATATAAAAGCTAAGCAAAACACCAATTGAAACCAACAAAAACACCAAACTTACTTTAATGGAGGTTTTGTAAGTTAGTTTTTTTTGCATTTGAGAATAAGCTTGCCCAATTATCCAAACAAAAACACCCGATGCAATAAATACAACAGAAAGCATATCGCGCGTAAAATTTGTCAAAAAAAGCGATGTGGTGCTTGTTACAAAAAACGCCATAGATGCTCCCGAAAAAAAAGAGTACAAAAATGGCAACAACACCAACTTACTTTCGCCTTGTTGCAAATTTAAAATTTTACCTATGAAATTAGTATCTTTCAATTTTTAAAATTTTACCAAATTATTTTATTTATAAAAAGAAAAAATTATTCGCCAGTTTCGCTTACGTTCAATTTTATTTTATATCCTAAACGCACATAAAGCATATTGGATTGAGTATGAAATATATCTTTTGTAAGTGCAAGATGCAAATTAAATGCCTTCCAAAACTCGTAATCTATTGAAGGTCCAATAAACCAATTACCCGTATTAAAAGCCTTCCCTGTTTTAAAATTACCATAACCCAAAATACCAACTAAAATATTGCTAATTAACTTCATACGCGTATAATGTACAAGATAATGATGATCCATCGAATTTTCATTCAATCCCCAAAAATAACGCTGTTGCAAGTTAACAAGTAATTTCTTATCAAAAAGAGTGAAATTAAAATCGAACCGATAACCTGTCCAACGTTTCCCAAATTCATCAAATTTTGAGTACGAAAATAACTTAAAATGCTTATTTGTAACACCTAACATTATATCTGTACGTGCTATCCTACCCGATGGAACATAAATTTCGGGCAAATAAATAACATCTACCGGGCGCCATCGAAATTCAAAAGGAGTTTTGTCAATATTTAAACGCAATTCGGGAGAAATTTTCACCCATAACTCTTGTTCGTTTTGAGCAAAACTGCTTTCGATGTATAATAAAAAAAAAGCACAAAGTAATATATTACTTATATTTTTCATAAAATTTATATTATTTAAATATCAACTATCTTATTGAAAATTTCTCTCAATTCGTTTTCAGGAAAAATTGAGCGACCTATTTTATATGCTTTTTCTTTTACAATTTTCATCACTTCATTTATTTGATTTTCAGATAATTGAAATCCCATTTCACTGCTAACTTCCTTTATAACGCGAGCACTTGCTAGTTGAGTTACAAATACTTTCTTAGGAATTCCTAAAACTTCCATTGGATCAAATGGCTGAAAACTAAGAGTATCCACAAAAGGAGTTCCGGTAGATATAGTATTTACTCCCGTTCCAATAATTGGGTCTGTAACTTTTAGCGAAATACCTGTAAGCTCGCTTACTTTGCGTGCAATTTCGGGCAAGAGCTTTAAATTAGGTGGTGATAAAAACAGTTTTTCACCATCAATTCCCAAGCGCTTTTTGAGCAATTCCGGTTCGTGCGCCAAAAGAAGCGTAAGTACTTCTGTTCTAAGCAATCCATTACGCTCAGCTAAACCTAACCACGAAGTTGAAGGCAAAAAAATTCCTTGACGAATGGCTTCTAAATTATTGGTCAAAGCAAAACACAAATCATTGTGAAAATGAACCGAATAACGTACATCAGGACTAGAATTTTGCTTAACAATGCGCAAAAATTCAGCCGTTTCGTAGGGATAAATTTTTCCTTGCGTATCGCCCATTCCCACTGTTGCAATTCCCAATTCGTGCAATTCAGAAGCTAACTCCCCAAGCAATGCGGGGTTACCGTCGAAAGCAGCAGCAAGCTGAATATCAATGGGCATACCAGCAGCTTTATCCAATGCAAATTTTGCCATCGAAAGTGTAGCTTCTTTAGTTTCAGCCAAACTTTTATGCAACATAATATCGCACAAACGCTCTGAAAACGGCGAAACAAATGCTACACGCCCATATTTTGCTTTTTGTAAAGAATTGATGCTATCGGTAATTTCAGATTTAGAACTTCTACAATTTACAGCTAAATAACAATTATCTACATTGTCTGCTAATTCTTTTATCACATCAACTTCCTCTTTACCAATAGAATAAAAGCCTGCTGCAAAAACTAAATGGTCTGGACCGTTTTCATTAAAAACTTTTCCATGCGCTTTTGCTATTTCGATTCGTTGCTTTGCATTTAAAATCGTTTTGGCTTGGGCTCCATCTCTAGCAACCTCTTCCCAAAAAACAATTCTCTTATTATCAAGCGATTGTGCTATTCTATCCATTTCAATTTCCTATTCATTTTAGTTTTCTTTTTTTATAACTAAAATTATAAACACTTTTTTTAATTATTCCAGAAATTTGTCAAAGCATCATTAATCTATTGAAAAACAATTAGTTGTAAAAAAATTGTAATCAAATTAATTAGAAATCCAATAATTATGAAATTTATCTTTTTTTTTTATTTTTTCTTAAAAATTATACCTCAAATTGAAATATAAATTTCTACTATTTTGCTTCATACTAGAGGCTAATTCGCCAGAAACTTGGTCTAAACCTGGTGAAAAATATTCCTTATTGAGAATATTAAAAACGGTTATCTGAAAAGACAAACCAAATAAGTTTTCGGGTGAATAGGTTATAGCACCATTAAAAATTGCAAAAGCATCAAAAGTATCTTTATTTTGAGGAACACTTGTATTTTCTCCGGTAATACGCTTTCCTCTAAAATTCATTCGCAAATCAAAATTCAAGGTTTCATTAAATTTATAATCGGCTACTAAGTTAAATTGATGAGTAGAAATATCGCTAATTCTCAATTTGTCATAAGGATTTCCGTCAATATCTACTAATATATTTCCCTCATAATCAGTGGGTTTAATTAAATAAGGCAGCGTTAGAGTATAGTTCGCAAAAACACTCACTTTTTTATATTCGTAATTGGCAGTTGCATTTATGCCCATAACTTCTGCTTTTCCTTTCGATTGATTTTGATTAGTAAAAGTCCCATTTTCGCGTGTAACTCTCACTTCTTGAATTATATTGCTGTATTTTGAAAAATATCCGGATGCATTAACAAAAATATTCCGATAAAACTTTTTGGCTATAACCAGTTCGTAATTTTTTACCTTTTCTGGTTCCAAATTTGGATTTGCAAGTTCTCTTTTGCCCGAAACGGTTGAATATTTTTCACGGTTGGTAGCATCTTTAAAAGCTTCGGCATATATAATCTTAAAAATAAAATCATTAGGAGTGAAAACTACAACAGCTCTTGGGTTTACAGCATGTTTATAACCTTGATTTTCTCGGATTTTGTTGTTATCGTAACGAACTCCTAAGGTTAAATTTAAGTTAGGCAACAAGTTAAGTCGCGCTTGAGAGTACCAACCCATATCGCGCGAAAAAATATGATTACCACCGGGTACATTGGTTAAAGGCGAACCATTTTCTTCTGCATCATTTTTAGTAGATGACGTATAATCGCCTTGTATTGAGCTAAAACGCATCTCAAAACCTGTAATTATATCCATCTTTGGATTAGGAGAATATACCAGTTTAAATTCTTGCCGCATTTGATTAGAAATTTGAAACAAATAAAGACTATCCCAAGTTGGAACTGCTCCAGCAATTAACTTTTCTAAATTAAAATTTCCGGTAGAATAGTTTTTTCGGTATCTAACAACGTTGTTATCTTTATCAAAATCGTGCACTTTGTAGTTCAAAAAGCTGCTGATATTCAATTTCGGACTTAAATCTTTGTTGTACTTAATATAAAAATTATTGTGCACAGGTCGCCAAGCTTGCCCTTGGTCAAATGTCATTTGTATTTTGTCATTATATTGAGCACCAGGACCTTCAGCTTTGTACCAATACATATAACCAATTAAAAAATCGTAAATTTTTAGCTTTGCTTCAATAGAATAAGCTTCGATTTTGTCAGAAAATTCTACTTTGTCAAAAACTTCATTATCATAGCTAAGTGCTTGTAATACACCTGCTTCAGTCAATATTATTTGATTACTTTCAGTCAAAGCATACAACGAACTCGAGCTAGGATACTTAGTTAAAAAAGTAGAAACTTTTGTGGGGTCAGTTATATCCAATTTTGAATGATAAAGAGCTGATAATTGTTCAGTTAGTTCGTTGGGTTCAAAATCATGTTGAGCATAATTAGATAAATCTTGTTCGTTAGAAAGAAAAATTCTTGGGGTAATTGAAAATGCCAAATTATTTCCCTTTGTACGTGCAGCAAAAGTCAAATCGAGAAAACGTGTGTTGTACGAACCATAATTAATTTCAGCATTCACACCAAATTGCTTTCCTGCCTGAATCAATTCATTTGGCTCTTTTGTGATAACATTTATTACCCCCAAAAAAGCATTCGAACCATACATTGTTGAAGCTGGACCGTACACTACTTCTATGTTTTTAATGTTGCTAAGTGCATATTGGCGAGAAAGATACACATTGCTCGACCACAAATCATTCTCCTCTACTCCATCTACTAAAAATAAAGTTCGATTGGTGTTTATTGACCTATATCCTCGCTGATACGCATGAGTATATAAATTTCCGTTCGAACGCGAAATGTCAAAACCCGGCAAATCGTGCAAAACAGCTTCCAAATCTAAATAACCTCTCTGTTTTATCTGTTTTTCGGTAATTAAAACCACAGTAGCGGGAGCTTCGTTCAAATTTTCCTCTTTTTTTGATACCGATGTAATAATTTGAGTAGTGTTTTCTTTGCGCAATTTGTCAAAAAGGCTAATAAACAATGGATTATCACTCAATAAATCGGGTTGAAATTTGGGGTCGAGTTGAAGAATTTTGCTCATTACTAAATAAGCACTACTGTCGTCGTCCAGAGCTAAGTAAGTTTTAGCTATCAATCTGTAAGCCTGTACTTTTTGAGTGTTATCAAAACCAGTTTTAGTACAATTATCAAGTACAGTCAGAACCTTTTTAAAATTTCCTGTTTTAAAATCCTGCGATGCTTCATCTAAGACCGACCAATCACAATTCTGTGAAAATGATTGATTTATAAATAAAACAAGTAAAAGGATTAAACTATATTTGATTTTTTCCATAAATTTCATTTTATCTAATTTTTCTGTTGTTGAGCTTTTAACTATTTTGGCAATTCCTGATTGTATTCTATATCGCCACTTACAAATTTAAACCAGTTTTTTTGGCTCATATTTGTACTTACTTTTTTTCTTACACTATTTTTTAGATCAAGCATATCCACACTCGACACCAAAATACTTTTATCGGCACTTCCCGAAACCACTCGTTTTTTATCAGGAGTAAGTGCGATTGCATAAACCCACGAGTCGTGTTTGTTGATTACTAAGGGCGGTATAAAATCAAAATCCGCTGTATTCCAGATTTTTATAGTACCATCAAAACTTGATGAAATCAAACGCTTTGCATTTGAATCAAAAAGCAAAGAAGTTACACCCGATTGATGTGCTAAAAATTCTTTGGTATTTTCGCCTATCAAATTTACTTTCCCTGATGCAAAACCGACAAAAAGTTTTTCGTTATCAGCAAAACATAACGATGAAATTTCCCCTTTTCCTAAATTCTGAGTTTGCTTTACTGAGAAATTTTGAGTATTTATATAAATTAAATTGCCTGATTCAGTGCCAATTGCTAAAACTTCATCAGAACTATTCAATGAAATAGAAGTAATTTTGTCAGTTGATTTATACACAGTTTTTACCGACAATAGATTATCGGCGCTCCACGCTTTCACACTACCATCTCGGCTTGCCGAATAATAAGTTCCTTGATTTTTAGAGCTGATAATCTGACTAATAACACTGGAATGTAAATTAAAAACAACGGGCTTTTCAGTCAAGTTTGCCTTATTCCAAACAACAATTTGCCCTTTATTCGTACCAGAAATTATTAAATTATTGCCACCAAATACAACCGAACGATAGCCAATTTTGGCAAGAAATGGATTTTTTAAAATTTGAGGTGATGTTAAATTATCAAAACTGTATAGTTTTATATTTCCATCGTCAGAGCTTGAAACAAAGCTTTTTCCATCATTTGAAATTGCAATACCTCGCACAGCATCAGCGTGAGCATTTTTTCCTTTTATATGAGTTGAAAGATTTGCAACTTCAGCTAATGCATTGAAAATGTCTGAGTTATTTGGGTCTCCGCCATATTGCAAATTGAAATAATAAGCTTGGAGTGCCAAAACAAAAGGTAATTCTTCATCTTCTTTCGACAGTTGTATCAATTCTTTTTGACTATCTTTTACTTTTATTGCGTTAATTGCCAATGCTTTAGCAATTGCCAATCGGCGCAAAGTATCAGTTTTTGCCTCCGAATTTTCTGCTCTATTTTTTTGTTCTAAAGCCAAACGTTCTTGCTCAATTGCTTGGTCTCTAAGTTTTTCAGCTTCTTTTTTTAATTTTACAGCAACGTCACGTGATCGAACTGCCTCTTGTTCTGCAACAACTGCCAACGATTTTTGGCGGATCGCTTCATTTTGTTGCGTTACAGCAAACAACTTTTGCGCTTCAGCTAATAATTTTTGTTCTTCGGCAATAAATTGCTGTTGTTGAGCTATATTTCCTTGCGATATCGCTTCTTTTCGCTTCTCTTCGGCTATTTTACTTTCAGAAACAGCTACTTTTTCCTTTTCCTTTGCCTTTTTTTCACTTGCCTCAGCTTTATATTGCAAATTAAGAGCCACCACCAAAAATAAAATTGAAATAAGCGATGCCGAAGATAAAAATAAAACAAAAAAGCGTGTTCTTTTTAATGCATTTTGCTTCTTTTTTTCTTTTACAGCAATTACTCTTTCGTTTTCTTGCTCGCTAAAATTCAAGTAACTTAAAGTACGTTCAAAAGCAGGATTGTAGCGTTTTGCCCAAGTCAAATTTGGTTTATTTTGTTTTTGCCATTTTAGCGCTAAAAGCAAATCAGGATCAACAAGTAAACCAGTTTTTCCACTTTGGTAAAGTTCGGCAGATTTTGAAATCCGCAAATAAAACTGAGCAGACTCAGTTTCTTCTCTTACCCAATCAATTAAGCGTTTCCAAATTCGCATAATACTTTCATGCGAAATGTCAATTACCACACTAGCATTTAATTGAATATTTTCGGTAGGAAACAAAAAACTGTTTCCTTCTGCTCTAAAAACGTCAATTACCTGAATTACATCAGATTCTCTATTTTCGGTAATTTGGCAAATATCGCCAAGTGAAGTTGGTCGCCGTGTAGCCCTATTGTCGTCGCCTAAATAAGTTAAAGTCTTGAAAATCTTTTCAGTAACCTTTCTCATTTCGTCGTTTGGCAAGTGCCCATAAATTTGTTCGGCATGCACTGAAAGCGCATTTGAAACCGTTCCAATAGAGTTATAGTGCTCTAATTCAAGCACATTGCTACCTTCCGAATTTAAAAGCCAATAATCCCATGTACGCATCAAGGCATGTTGCAAAACAGGCAAGCTAACATGTTGTTTTTCAATATCTTCAATCAGTGTTTGCATAAGAGCCTCTGAAAGTTCTGCACCAGCAAGCTTAGCTGGCTGTAAGAAAGCACGTTGCTTCTCTTGCAAGGTCATTTGAGGTATCAAATAATGACCTTCGTTTATTATATCTGGAAAATTTAAAAATTCGGTACAATCGCTCAAAAAATCAGCACGCAACGATATGATTACCGAAAAATTGAAACTTTTACAATGCGAGGCTTGAATTAAAAATTCTACAAATTTATCCGATTCTTCTTTTGATTCAGCTATATATTCATTTTGCCTAAATCTAAAAATTTCTTCAAATTGATCTATGTAGAGCAAAATCTTTTTATCAAAACTAATTTCATTGAAGAGCTTAGCAAGTTCTTCAACTCCTTGTCTTAGAATATGTTCTAATTCTTTTTGATTTCTAAATCGTTTATCAGAAACTTTTAAAGCAGTAAAAATATCTAAAAAAGCCACAGACATATTGTAAAACAAACTATTTCCGGGACGAAAAATAACCGAACTCCATTTATCTGATTGTTTACTCAATGCCGGAATTAAACCCGCTTTTATCAAAGAGGATTTTCCACTACCAGATGCTCCTGTAATAGCGATAAAGTTTGACCTATTCAAAATTTCAAGCAACTCATTTATCTGTTTTTCTCTACCAAAAAATAAATGACTTTCTTCTACTCTAAAGCTACGTATGCCCGGATATGGATTTTTTACGTAATTACTTTTATTCTCTGAAACCATCAATTGCTATCCAATATAAAATTATTTTTTTATGAATTTCAAAGATATATAAAAAAAATGAATTTTAACTTTTATCTATATTTTTTCTTTCAAAAAAAAATAATTTCTTGACATTGTATCCTATATTTAATTACATTTCAGATTATTAACTTTTTTTAACTTATATTAAAATTAATCATACAAATCTCAACATTTTTCAAAAAGTAGGACTCAAAATCGTATTTTTTTATATAAAATGTTTTATCAGCCACGAAAAACTATTTCTTTTTAAGGCTTCTATTAGATTTGTTGTAACATAAATTTTCAAAATTCTATATTTTATTTTGAAATTAATAAATAGATTTACAGTAAATTAGTAGTTAATATCGTTTTTGAAACGCTGAAAACATAGTTGTTAAAAACATCGCTGATTTTGATTGATTTTTTTTAATCCCTGTCTATTCGGCGCATGAAAACCATTTATGTTCGCGTTATTTTGTTTAATAAAAACCAAATTTCTGCAAAATTATTTTAAAAAAAATAAATCGACTGAAATAAGTAGCTGAAAAAGAATAAATAATAAAAAACAAAAATAAAAAAATACATCATTCTCTTTTTATTATCGTTCAAATTTTTTTTATCTTTCAATATTTTTTATTTTTGAATTTATATTTTTATCAAAAATAAGTATGTAATTATTTATTAATCAAATATTTATATAAAAAAATCTATTATGAAAATAAAATCAGTCTTAATAGTAATATTCTTTTTGGTGTTAGCTAACTTTTCTAAAGCACAAAAAGAAATTACACAAGAAGAACTCAATCAACATGTTAGCTTCCTTGCCTCTGATGCTTTAAAAGGAAGAAAGCCCGGAACTATAGAAAGCAATAAAGCTGCAGAGTATATTGCTAAAGAATTAAAAAAATCAGGTTTGAAACTACTTGGAACTAAAGGTTTTCAATATTTTGAAGTTACTAGTGGTGTAGAATTAAACCCTAATAACTCGTTAGTATTCAATGACATAACCTACATAGTAAAAAACGATTTTATGCCTTTAAGCTTTTCACAAAATGGCACTTTTGAAGGTGAAGTTGTTTTTGCTGGCTATGGTTTCGATATTAATGAAGAAAAATTGAAATGGAATGATTATCAAGATATTGACGCAAAAGGAAAATGGGTGATTGTTTTACAAGGCGACCCAGAACCTACCAATAGAAATAGTCTTTTCATTCCATACTCAAATACTCGAAGTAAAACCCTCACAGCCAAAGATAAAGGAGCTTTGGGAGTTATTTTTGTGTCGGGAAAAATTCACAACGAAAAAGATGAACTTACACCTTTAGATAACCCACGCGGACTTAGCAAAGCAAGTCTTCCGGCATTTGAATTGAAGCGCGAAATTGCCAATAAAATTTTAGCTTCCAAAACTGTCGACGAAATTGAAGCTGAAATAAATTCAACCAGTAAAACGATAAGTTTTGTGTGCAATAAAACCCTTAAAGCAACTGTAAATGTGGATTTTACAAAAGCGAAAACTCAAAATGTGGTTGCTTATTTAGAAGGTAGTGATGCGAAATTGAAAAACGAAATTGTTGTAATTGGTGCGCATTACGACCATTTAGGAATGGGCGGTTTTGGCTCAGGTTCAAGAACTCCTGACACAACTGCTGTTCACAATGGCGCCGACGACAATGCATCGGGAGTTGCCGGAATTATTGAACTTGCCGAAAAAATTGCTGCCAATAAAAAGCAAATGAAAAGAAGTTTACTGGTAATTGCTTTCGATGCAGAAGAAATGGGCTTGTTGGGTTCAAAATTTTATACAGAAAACCCTCTATTTGAGCTATCTAAAGTAAAAGCAATGATTAACTTAGATATGATTGGACGCTTAGATAAAGATACAAAAAAACTTTCTATCGGTGGAACAGGAACAAGTGCAGAAACAGAAACGCTTCTCAATTCTATAGAGCATAGTAATTTAGAGCTTTCGTTCTCAAAAGAAGGCTTTGGACCTTCTGACCATGCGTCATTTTATGCAAATAATATTCCGGTGTTTTTTCTGTCAAGTGGTGCTCACCCCGACTATCATACTCCAAAAGACGACGTTGAATACATCAATTTTGAAGGAATGAAAGCAATTGGCGATTACAGTTATGAGCTATTAGCTTCATTATTAAATAAAAGCGAATCACTTGTATTTCAAGAAGCGGGTCCTAAAACTGCACAAAGTTCAAGCAGAGGACTTAAAGTTACGCTTGGAATAATGCCTGCTTTTGGTGAATCAAAAACATCGGGCTTAGGTGTTGATGCTGTAACTCCCGGACGCCCAGCTCACAAAGCCGGAATGCTTAAAGGTGATATTATAACAGCAATTAATGGTAAAGAAGTTACAAATGTTTATGACTACATGAACCGTCTTCAAACACTTAAACTTGGTGAAACCATTTCTGTAGATATAATTAGAAATAACGAAAAAATGATACTACTAATTCAATTGTAAGCATAAAAAGATTAAATTCAAATGAAAAATAAGCTTAAAACGGCAAGTATCTGGGTTCTTGCATTACTAATTGTAATTGGAACTAGCATTTATCAGCGACTAACTGGACCTACTTATCCGAAAAGAGAAAAAATTGAAATAAGTGGTAACTTATACAAATTTAAATTATTACGTTCACATGGAGGTAACGAAAACTGTAAATTTAGTATTTTTGTGGGCAAAAACACAACTGGAAAAGTTCATTACAGACTTTACCCAACAAAACATGAATTTACGGTAGTGGAAATGCAAAAAAATGGAGATAGTCTTCAAATTGAGCTGCCACACCAAGCTCCGGCTGGAAAACTTGAATATTTTTTAGAATTAAATGATAACGGCAAAAGTATTTTTGTAAATAAGGAAGATACGGTAGTCATTCGTTTCAAAGGTGATGTGCCAAGTTTTGTTTTGATTCCGCATATTTTTATGATGTTCTTCTCCTTGTTTTTTATCACATTATCAGCACTTTATGCTATAGCAAATAAACCAAGTTTTAGATTGCACGCACTAATTGCGCTGGTTTTGTTCACAATAGGAGGTTTAATATTTGGTCCAATTGTACAAAAATTCGCTTTTGGAGAATATTGGACAGGTATTCCTTGGGGCTGGGATTTGACGGACAATAAAACCCTTTTTGGATTTATTGCTTGGTTTTCAGTTGTTTTATTGAACTTAAAAAAAGAAAGGCGTTGGGCAATGGTCGTGGGAGCCATATTTATATTGCTTATCTTCTCTATCCCTCATAGCATGCACGGTTCTGAAAGAAATCCTGAAACCGGTAAAATAATAAGTGCTTAAAAATACCTTATTCTTTATAAAATAGATTTTCATGTTTATAAATTAAACACTGAAAATCTATTTTTTTCTTAAAAAAAAGTATAAAAAACTAAATTTCTTAGAAAAATTAATTTCTACATCTTTTAATAAAGAAGTAAACAATTTTAAGTTTTTTTTAATAAAAATCACCTAAAATAAAAAAAAAATTATATATTTACACTTACAAATATTTAGTATTTAAAAAAAGATAAAACTCTTATATACAATAAATTATAATTATAAGCGAATGGACAATATCATTAAACTTTTTGAAGAATCGATAGCAGATGAGATTTTTGGAAGCTTTGAACGCAAAAATATCAAACAACAACTTCAAGAAAACAATTTGAGCAAAAGAGAAATTGATTTTATCAGAAGCAAAATTTTTGATATTGCTTTGGTAAAAATTGACGCTTCAAATTACAAAATCATAGTAGAATGGCTCGAAAATGCTAATAAAGCGCTCAACGGTTTAGAAAAAGAAGTTCAAAAAGAGGTTGAAACATATTTTTCGCCCGGAAGTGAATGCAAATCGGCTATTATTAAATCCATTAGCCAAGCTCAAAAAAGCCTCGATATTTGTGTTTTTACTATTAGCGACAACGAAATAAGCAACAAAATAATTGAAGCTCACAGACGAAAAGTAACCGTAAGAATTATAAGCGACAATGAAAAACTTTTGGATAAAGGTTCTGATATTCAAATGCTTTCAGATGCTGGAATTCCGGTTAAAATCGATAACACCAGCAACCACATGCATCATAAATTTGCTATCATTGACAGTAAATCCGTTCTAACCGGTAGCTATAATTGGACTCGAAGTGCAGAGCTTTACAATCACGAAAATGTTATTGTAATTGATAATCAAGTCAATACTCTCCTTTTTAAGAACGAATTCGAGAAACTTTGGAGAGAAATGAGTAATTTTTAAAAAAACTTTTACGTTATAAATTTACTAAAATGGCAAAAAAAAATTTATCTTATTCGGAATCAATAGGCGAAATTGAAAATATATTAAAGGAAATTGAAAATGAAGAGATTGATATAGATATTCTTTCGGAAAAAGTGAAAAGAGCTGCCGAATTAATTGCTTCTTGCAAATCAAAGCTCACAACAACCGAAAAAGAAATTGAAGAAATTCTAAAAACGATGAAATAACTAATTTTCAGTATATTAACACATATAAACATCAATTGAAATCTAAGATAATTTTAAAATCAACAAATTTATGAATGATCCCAATTTCATCTTAAATATCTATAAAACTTCACTCAGTGACAGCGAATTTAATAAATTAAGCAAGTTTATTTACGATAACTATGGAATTAAACTTCCTATAGCTAAAAAAACAATGCTTCAAAGTAGGCTATTGAAAAGGCTTAGGTCGCTGAAAATGAACACATTTGGTGAATATATAAATTATCTGTTTAGCACAGAAGGTATGCAAAATGAAGTTTTATTTATGATTGATGAAGTTTCGACCAATAAAACCGATTTTTTTAGAGAAAATGCTCATTTTGAATTTATGACCAATGAGCTTCTTCCTCACTTTATGAAAAGCAATATTAACAATTTAAACGTCTGGAGTTCAGCTTCTTCCAGCGGCGAAGAAGTTTATACATTGGCAATGGTTTTATCTGAATTTAAAGAAAAGTATCCATTACTTAATTTTAATATTTTAGGTACAGACATTTCTAAAACCATGCTCTCAAAAGCCATAACTGCCATTTATAGCGAGAATACCATTGTACCTATTCCTATGCACCTGAAAAAGAAGTATTTTCTTAGAAGTAAAGACATAAATGCAAAAACAGTAAGAGTTGTACAAAGCTTACGTGAAAAGACTAGTTTTCAATTACTTAACTTAATGAATAAAAATTACGACACTAAAATACCTAGCTTTGATATTATTTTTTGCCGAAATGTGTTGATTTATTTCGACAGAGAAACTCAAGAAAAAGTGCTTAACAAATTGATTGATAAACTAAAACCCAACGGCTTTTTGTTTTTAGGACATTCAGAATCTGTAACAAACATGAAATTGAATGTGAAGCAAGTTAAGCCAACTATTTTTATGAAAGCTCATTAATATTATTGTATGATTTTTTAAAAATACTAACATAAAAAAACATAGGTATCTTTTTTGATAAAAAAGATTTTTTAAAAACAAAAAAATATGTCGAAACTTACAGATAAAGAGCTAATCCAAGAGCTTGAAAATAGATTGATTGAAAATGAAAAAGCACTTTCGGAACTTCAAAAAATTACCGAAGAGCTTAAAGAAGTAAACGTAAAATTAGAAGAATCGGAAGCAATAAAAACGCATTTTTTATCGCATATTCGAAACGAAATTATCAATCCGCTTTCTTCAATTATTGGAATATCAAAAAATATATCGCAATTACCTAAAGATAAGCTTTATAAAATAATTAATTTCTCAGAAATAATTCACAATGAAGCTTTTGAACTCGACCAACAATTGCGAAATATTTTTGCTGCAGCCGAAATTGAAGCAGGTGATACAAATCCTGATTTTTCATTTATAAATATTGAAGAACTTATAAATGAGGAAATTGAAAATTATCAATCGAAGCTCATCGAAAAAAAATTAAAAATTGAGTTAAAATTTGAAAATTTTACTGCCCAAAATAATCGACAGTTGAGCGATGAATCAAAACTACGAATTATTTTTTCAAATGTATTGCGCAATGCCATCAAATTTAGTAAAGAATACAGCAAAATAATTATAAAAATTGGCATTTCGAACTCCGAAATTAATATTTTGATTCAAGATTTCGGAATTGGAATATCGAAAGAAAATATTTCAATTATTTTTGATAGATTCAAAAAACTAGATAATTCAATAAACTCCATCAACAGAGGGCACGGTTTGGGCTTGTCGATTGCACTGGCATACGTAAACTTGCTCAATGGAACCATTAAAGTAGAATCGGAAATTGAAAAAGGTGCAGCCTTCACTATAACTCTGCCAATTATTCAAAAAGAAAATTTAGAAGGCACAAATGTAATTTTAGACGAATTTCTATTTGATGATGAAACCGAAGAAATTTTTTAAAATATGCTCAATAACGAACCAATTTCCTATTTTTTATTTCCTTCAAACCTGCATGTAAGCAAGGAAGAGACTAATATTTTGACCATTTTAGGCTCATGCGTTGCTGTGTGTATCTGGGACCCAATTACCCAAATAGGCGGCATGAATCATTATATGTTGCCACTTTGGAACGGAAAAGGTCTTGCTTCGCCCAAATATGGAAATATTGCCATAAAAAGATTAATTGAAAGACTTGAAAATCTGGGTGTTAAAAAAAATAATATGCAAGCAAAAGTCTTTGGTGGTGGCGAAGTTTTAGAAACCGAAAGTAACAGTTTTATTATTGGCAAACGAAATGCAATGATTGCTTTTGAGATGTTAGACGAATATAAAATTCCTGTAATCAGCTCAAATACAGAAGGAAAACTAGGACGAAAAATTATTTTCAATACAAAAACAGGAAAAGTAAAACTCCATTATATAAACCAAACAAACGGTAAAAAATGAGAAGTTCGCAAATTACAATAAAAGATTTAGCCAAAGAATTGAAAATCTCTGCTTCTACGGTTTCGCGTGCGCTAAAAAATCATCCTAGCATAAGCGAAAAAACGAAGAAAGATGTTATGGAATTGGCAAAAAAATTAAAATACAAACCAAATACTATTGCCTTGAGCCTCAGGAGCAGTAGAAGTAAAACGCTGGGTGTAATCATTCCAGAAATTGTGCATCATTTTTTTTCGTCGGTTATTAGTGGAATCGACGATGTTGCTTTCAAAGCTGGCTACCACATCATGATCTGCCAGTCCAACGACAATTATTTGCGCGAAGTTAGAGGTGCCGAAACGCTTTTAGCTGCCAGAGTTGATGGTATTTTGTGTTCACTTGCAAAAGAAACACGAAAGCACGATCACTTTAAGAACCTGCAAGACAATGGAATACCAATTGTTTTTTTCGATAGAATTTGTAAATCGCTCGAAACTGACCGTGTAATTGTTGATGACAAAAAAGGAGCTTTTTTGGCTACCGAACATTTGATTTTGAACGGTTGCAAGCGCATTGCACATTACAGCGCACCTCAAAATTTGGCAATTGGGCGCGACAGATTTATAGGATATTTAGAAGCTCTCGAAAAATATGGAATTCCTTACGAAAAGGAACTTGTGGTACAATGCGACCAACACGACCAAGCCTTAATTGTAACGCATTCAATGCTTTCAATGAAAAATCCACCCGATGGAATTTTTGCAGTAAACGATGCTACAGCTGCCGGTGCGATGATAAGTATCAAAAACAAAGGACTTTCAATTCCCAAAGATGTAGCTGTTATTGGGTTTAGCGATGGAATTATTTCAAAAATAATTGAACCCAATTTATCCTCAATTGAGCAACACGGCTACGAGATGGGTTGCAAAGCAGCCGAAGTGCTTATTAATAGGCTTGAAGGAATCATTGAAAATTATGCTCCTCAAACGTATCAAATTAATACAGAGTTAATTGTAAGAGCTTCGAGTTTAAAAAACGATGTAAAATAACCTTCAATATAAAAGTTAGAAAAAGTAAAAAAAACGAATCAAAATCTATGCAACGAGTTCCGATACTATTCAATCTATTGATAATTAACATTTTACTTTTATTTTCATGCTCCAATGATGTCCAAATGAACCATGAAGTAAATAGGCTCAAAAACAAAATAAAAAAAGACAGTTTAAATTTATTAGAAATGAATAAATTAATAAGCTATACTTCGTATATTTTCGATTCTACCAATATAGAAGACAAAGAGTTACAAAGCTTTAATAATACTAGTAAAATGCTGGCATTAGAAAAAATAAACCAATTATCTGAGGTAATTAAAAACGAACAAACTAAAATCTATAAATTTGAAAATGAGCTTAATATAGAGCAATCGGCATTACCAAGAGTTTATTTGAAGGCTCTGAATTCTAAATTGGACAAAAAAATAATTTACTATACCGAATTATTAAAAGAAATTGAAACACACAAAAATGAAACTATAAATCTAAAAAAACTTATAAGCGAAAAAAATGAAAATTTAAAATCGAATAACAACATTATTAGCGAATTAGAAGAAATAAATCTAGCACAAAGAATAAAATTGGAAAAACTAAAAAAACAAATACTCTTTGCCCAAAATGAAATGTATGAAGCAAAGCAAACTACTGCAAAAACATACTACAATTTATCAAACGATTTAAAGGAATTAGCTGACAAAACGAGTGGAATTTTGGCAAAAAAAAAGAAAAAAAATCTAATCAAACTTGCTTACCAATATTATATAAAAGCATACGAATTTGGTTTTAACAAAGCAAAAGTAAATATCGAATTATTAGAAAATGACAAAAAATACAACAAATATTTAGAGAATTAAAGGTATTTATTTTAAAGGTAAAAAAATAAAAGAAAAAATTCAGAATATGATAATAATATATTCAATTATACTAATTAGTTTTGTGAGTTTTATAATTATTACAGTTTATTACAATAAATTTGTAAAGAATAAAAACAAGACAATAGAAGCATGGAGTGGAATAGAAATCCAATTAAAACGTCGTTATGATTTGATTCCTAACCTTTTAACCACAATAAAAGCCGTTGCTTTGCACGAGGAGGCAATATTTGAATCAATTACGGAAAATAGAAAGCAAAGTATTGAAGCACAAGGTGTTGAAATGCAAGCACAAGCAGAAAGCAAACTTTCGAGTTCCATGCACCAAGCCATCGGGCTTGCAAGCAAATATCCTGAATTACAAGCAAATAAAAATTTTCTTGACTTCCAAAATACGCTCGAAGATGTCGAAAAACAAATCCAATTTGCGCGCAGGTATTACAACGCAATAGTGAGAGACAGTAATAATTCGATAGAAAGCTTTCCGGGCATTATTTTTGCAAAATTTTTCAACTTTAAACCTTTTCAATTCTTTGAAATAGAAAATTTTAGCGAAGAAAATGAAAATACTAAAATAAAATTTAATAACTAATAATTATTTTTTTTCCAATTTTATTTCAAAAGAAAAATAAAAAAGCACCAGTGCTTTTTTTATTGAAGCAAATCTTTTTGTAATCAAATAAATTTTAAGCATTTGGCAAAACGAAATATAAAATTTAATTTGGTTAATTGCTTATTTGTTAATAAAAAAAAGTTTTTCTTCATTTCAATTTTTTTTTTTGAAAAATACTTTTTAAAATAAATATTTTCCAACTACATTTGTTAACGAAAGTGTAATAAAAAACCTTATCATTAAGGCTTTGAAAAAATTATACCAATGAGACATATATTTCTGATTTTCATAATTTTATTGCTAAAATTATCTGTTTTTGCAGAGGATTTTTACATAGAGAATTTTTATGTAAACATAGAAGTTATGCCAGATGGTAGCCTTGAAATTACAGAAAAAATAAGCGTAAATTTTACTACAGCCAAACGAGGCATTATTAGAACAATTCCAATTCAATACCATATTTCTTATCTTCCCGACTCGCTAAAATCGCTCAGAGCAGAACCTACAAGTTCTTGTTTTATAAAGATTTACGACTTATCCGTTGAAAATTTCACATTTGAAACTACCGAAAATTACGGCAATTTAGAAATCAAAATTGGCTCTTCAAATAAATTAGTAGAAGGCAAACAACACTATATTCTTCATTATAAAGTTTCGGGTGTTGTAAATCCTTTCGAAATGTACGACGAAATAAATTGGAATATAATTGGTAATGAATGGAATGTACCCATAAATAAGGTAAATTTTGAAATAAAACTAAATAAATCGTTGAACCTAAAAAACACAGATATTCAATTAGTTACAGGCTTAAAAGGACAGCAAAACCACGATGCCAATTTTGAGTTGAAACCTTCCAAAATTATAGGCGAAAGCACAAAGTTGCTTAATCCAAACGAAGGGATTTCTATTGCGCTCAAGTTCAAAAAAAAATACCTAGAGGCTACGTATAAAATCGAAAAAATTAAAAGTTCTATTTTTATAAATAACAATGGCTCATGTAATTATGCCGATTCAATTGAAGTAAATTTTAATAACTATCAAAACGGATTTATCTATGAAATACCTCGTTTTGTTACTGACGAAAATGGAAAAAAACATGAAATTTTTTTAAAATTCAATACTCAAAAATCTAAATATAAAGTAATTGTAAAAGAAAAAGGTGATTTTTTTCAATTTCACATAGGCTCACCAAATAAAGAGCCAATGCTAAGTGGAAAACAAGTTTTCGAACTCAAGTATCAAACGTGGGGCAATATATTTTTACAAAATAAAACTCCTTATTTTGCTTGGATTTTCTTTACCGAAAGTGCTAAATATCAAATATTTAATACACAATTTGTAGTTGCAAGTAACATAAAGCTCAATTTTGAATCTTTAAAAAATAGAAACGATTTTAGCACAAATTTTAGTTTTTCAAAAAATAAAATTGAGTACAATTCATTCAATACAAACAAATTAGAATATTTCATTTTAAAACTTACAGAAAATACAATCGGAAATTTGCCCGATTCTGAGATTATTAAATCTGCTACAAATTACTACATTGGCAATATAAATGTAAACATAAATATAAAGAATGATAGAAATGTACATTTATGTAAAAAAATAGAACTTAATTTTTTTGAAAACTATAATGTATTTGAAGATTTTCCTTTTGTTTACACATTGTATAAAACGATATATAAAGATGATTATCACGACTTTGCAAGTAAAACGTTTCGCACTGAAAGATTTGGTTTTTTTAATAATGTTTACAAACCATACTACTCAAATGTTGAATTTACACCTAATACACATGTAAACAATTTCACTAGCGAACAGCAATATACTTGGTATTCAGAGCTTGAAAATCAGAATAATACCAACATACAAATTGAGTATGATGTGTTTGATATTACGAGCGATACAGATTCTGGAAGCATTATACACATTCCTATCCTTACAAGCTCATCAGAACCCGTTAAAGAATTTTTATGCACTTTTGAACTACCACAAAATATTGATTATAAGTCAATTACTTGCTACATTACCTTCAATGACAGTTTATCAAAAACGATTCCGTTTATAGTAGAAAAAAATAAAGTAATAATAAAACAAAATTTAATTAATGCGGTACAAACTCCTTTCGCAATTGCTATACGTTTTCCTCAAAGCGTTTTTACAAATACTTCATTATCAAGTGAAATAAAACTTTTTTTATTAAATAATGCAAGTTTTCTTATCCCATTTTTTGTGCTAATTTTACTACTAACTATTTGGTTTTTAATAGGTAAAGACCTCAAAAATATAATTATTGTACAATATCAAGCGCCTGAAAACATAACGCCTTCAGAAGCTGGGTTACTTTGGGATAATAAGTTACACAAACGCGATTTAATAGCACTATTTTATTATTGGGCAGCTAAAAATTATATATCGATAATAGAAAACGAAAGCGAAGAAATTTCGTTTAAATTACTCCAATACTTGCCAAGCACTTCAAAAAATTACGAAAAAACAATTTTTAAAAGTATTTTTAAAACAAAAAAAATAGGTGAAATTGTAACACTTAAACAGTTTAAAGGAAATTTTGATAAAATAATGCAAAAATCATTTAACCAGATGATTAACTACGCAAAAGTGAATAATTTTTACACTCCCGGAACCTATGGATTTGGTCAAATTTTAAAAATTGCGTCTATTTTCATTTTTGCATCTGCTGTTTTTGCTTTTTTAAGCGAATTTAGATTTAACCAACTATCGGTTAGCCTTTTAATAACTGCTGGAATCGTTTTTCTTTTTGGTAAAATAATGCCGAAAAGAGCTCATTTTGGAAATAAAATTTTTCAACATTTAATTGGATTTGCTGAGTTTATAGAAAAAGCAGAAAAAGAAAGGTTGCAAACTTTACTTGCCCAAAATGCAAATTATTTTTACGAAACAATTGCTTATGCAGTTATTATGGGTAAAGCAGAAACCTGGTCAAACAAATTTAGTAGCTTAACTATCGATAAACCTGATTGGTATGTAAGTAATATTCAAAAGTTCAATGCAACAGTTTTTACCCAAAACATGCTTAAAACGATGCAAACTATTGACAAAACGCTCAATTTTAAACCTGCAAGTTCCTCAAATAGAAGTAAATGGGCTTCAAGCAGTAAATTATCTTGGTCGAGTGGAAGTAGCTTTAGAAGCAGTGGAAGCTTTAGAAGTGGCAGCGGATTTGGTGGCGGAGGCGGTTCAAGCTGGTAAGTACATTATTTATTTTTTGATTTTATCTAATGGCTTGTTTTTTTTGTAAATAGTTAAATAAAGTTTACAAATAGCACCATTCTCCTCGTTTTTATTCTGATTAGATTGTATTTTATATAAAAAAAAATGATTAACGCTATTCATAATTATCTGATTATTAAGGTTTTTATATTCAGTCTTTTGAGTAATATGTAACAATTTGTTTACATTTTCATTCTATT
>DZBP01000025.1:0-3168 GCA_022729915.1 Draconibacterium orientale
CTCCTGTTGGCGCGATTTGTTTTGGTCATTGCGACAATTGCGGTGGTCATTGCGACAATTCAAATGCACATTGCGACAATTGCGGTGGTCATTGCGACAATTCAAATGCACATTGCGACACTTGCGGTGGTCATTGCGACAATTCAAATGCACATTGCTCCAATTGCGGCGGACATTGCACCACTTGCTCTAATCAAATTTAAGCGTGAAGCACTTAAATTTTTAAAAGATTAAGTTGATATTTTAAAAGAATAGTTTATTTTTTAGAAAGAGGATTATCCATTTTAAAATGATAATTTTTTAAAACAAAATGTAATACTAAAAAAATGAAATGAAAATTCTATTTTAATAAATGATTTTATAATTATTCAAATGAAGTATCAAAAAAAATATTTTTCTGATTCTTCATTTAATTTTTTTAGTAAGTCATTTAATTTTTTTGACTTTTCATTTTGTATTTAGAAAAATTCTTTTTAATTTTGTGCTGTTCATTTTAAATTTTAGAATGTTCAACTTGAAAAATAATAATATCACGTTAATAATTGAAAGCTTCATTTTGTTTTTTTGAATCTTCATTGATGGAATGAATCACTTTATGTGCATTTTCAACCGTAGCCGATGCGTAGTGGTTGCCGCGTGTGTGAAGTAGTGCATCGCCGATTGAGGAACGTTCGAAGCGGGGGAGTTGTGGTTCATCGCAGATAGTGAGTTAGTTAGCGCATGAGTAGATGGCTTTACCGCATGAGCGAACTAGTGCATCGCCGAAGCGTTTGCAAGCATTTGATGAGGTTTGCGAGCCGTTACGTGCAGGTAAGCAAGCCCTTGAAGGCGTTGCCAATTCAGGTGGAGTAGGGGAGTGCTAAAAGCATTTGGAAAATAGTGTATTTCTTTTTAGTTTTGTAGCGGAGCTTGTCCAAAGTTTTGAACTTTGTGTGGGGTTGATGTTAAAGCTTTCTAATTTTGTAGTAAATTGGGAACTTATATAGTAAAATTGCTTTCGTTTTTGTAAAAATCTAACAATGTATTTTAATTAAAATTGGATTTAATTATGGAATTAACAAATAAGCATATTGAAAGACAAGATTTTGTAGATAATGAAATTCAAGATTTAATAGTAAAATTAAATCCAACAAACATAAAAATTGATTGGGATATAGAAAACATTGCAGATATTCGTGAAACATTAAGAAAGCTTTTTACTACAAAATTAAATTTGTGTACTGAGCTTGAGTTTTATCCTTTTATACAAGATACTAATGGAGATTAGAGAAACTCAGATAGAAGATGTATTAGTTACATCACCGCATTTAACTAAGAAGATTTTAGATTTAGATGATGAACCTAAATTGATTGGAAGGCAAATGATTTTACCTTCTGGTCGTTTAGATATGCTATATACCTATAAATCAGAATTTCTTTTGCTTGAATTAAAAATAGCTACATTTCAAAAGAAATTTATTCAGCAAGTACTTGATTATAAAAATGATTTAGTCGATTTTCAGGAAAAAGGAAAGTTGCTTAGAGGAAATATTATTCCATATTTAGTTCTGCCTAAAATAAATTCAGAGAATTTAAGAATAGCAGAAAATGAAGGTGTTAAGTGTATTGAATATAATCCTGAAGAGGTTTTAAAATATTTTTATAATGAAAAGCTAAAGCCCATAACAGCTTTTGTTGAAATCAAGCCTATTGATATAGGAATCTGGAACATACATTTAATAAATAAATTCATTTATGATTTGTTAAAAACGAATAGTATTAAGGAGTTACGACAAATCTATGAAGGTTCATCAAAAACGTTGTATAATAAAATCAAATTTGCGAATGAATTAAATTTAATCAATTGGACACCCAACGGAGATTATATTGCTCTTTCAGAATTAGGAAAAGAATATGTAAATGCAACAGATATAAGTAGTAAGGATAGATTAAACGAAGCACAAGCTGTTTTATTGAAAAAATATGTAATGCAAAATCCTTATGCTTCGTCTGTAGTGTTAGGAATTGCTTCATTAGTAGAAAGTATTTTTGCATTATCAAAAAATACTTATCCTGTTCCTATTTCTTTTTTAATTGAATATTTTACATATCACTCAGGAAAAATATACGACTGGCAAACTGATAAAGCAAAGTTTCATGGTGCTAAGATGTATTCTAATTATGCTATTGATTTAGGGTTAGTTGCAAAAACGGATAATCATGTTTATTTAACACCAGAGGGGTTTAAGTTTGTAATTCAAATGCAATTGCATAAAAGTATAAAGTTAATGGATAATTTGATTGTAAATTAATCATTAGAAAAAAAGTAATGACATTGTAAATGTAACTAGTATAATCATTTATAGTAAATTGGATATATTTTATAATTTATTTATATTTTATATAATTGAAGTATGGTTGCTATCTATTTTGTAGCAAAACAGACAGAGGGGCAAGGTAGGCTTGTACTTTTTAGAAGAACAAGAATGGAAGATAAATTAGATACATTGTTCCAGTATTGGAATCGATTGGATAGCAAGGTTTTGGTTTCGGAAGTGAAGCAGGTTGGGACTATGGAAATAGAGAATCTGATAGCCGAAACAACTAACTATTGTAGATATTCAGGGCGTTTAACTTGGGTTTTGATTGATTGGATTATCCGAAATATAGATAAATTAAATACCGAAAAGGTTTTACAAGTTACTGAAAGCATTGGAGATGTAACTGTTTTAGGTTTAATTTCGGATATAGCGAAACAAAAACGTGCCAATACAAAACTTGAATACTTTATTAATTCGAGTAAGCCTAATAATAAAAAGGAAGTATTCTTTTATAGAGTAGCGCAGAGTAAATTAGCTACTAAACTTACGATAGAACAGAGTTTGCCTATCTATGATAAATGGAATTTCTATTGCAATGAAGTTAGATATTTGACAACAGATAACGAACTGAAAAATAAACAATTTGCATAGCAAATACTGTGTGTGTGTTCTTTTTGAGAAGTGATAACTAACTATAAGCTGCTAACTAGCTGCACTGTCGCCCCCAACCCCCTAAAGGGGGCTTTTACAGCATGTTGTAAAAATCTCCCCCTTTAGGGGGCTGGGGGGCATTACATTAGAATATAACTTTTAGCTAGCTTGAAACAGTTGGGAGCTTGTCGAAAGTTTTGGATTTGTTCTTTTTGAG
>DZBP01000025.1:3268-9166 GCA_022729915.1 Draconibacterium orientale
TGAACTTTGGATAAGCTAATAAGCGGAGCTTGTCCAAAGTTTTGAACTTTGGATAAGCTAATAAGCGGAGCTTGTCCAAAGTTTTGAACTTTGGATACGCTTTATTTAAAATGAATGAGTAGATAAAGAGGTAATTATGGCAAAAAAGACAAATTTGTATATTTATAGGGTTCCGCATACCACGATAGAGCAATTGGCGTACAATACTATTTATATGCTCAAGGACGACTTCGCTGTTTTGCAGGAATTTGGCATTCAGCAAGAGCAAATAGACCAGTTGCAATTGCTTCTCGACCAATTGCAAAAGCACCCTTTTGAGGAAGAACTCTATTGGAACAAAGCTGTTCTGAAACAACAAAGGAACGAAACCAAAGACCAGCTTATTTATTTGCTTTCAAAGTTGGAAGTCATTTTGCGCTTGGAGTTGGGCAAGAAAAGCGATTATTACCAGATGTTTATGCTCAATGCCATTTCTACTTTCAACATTAAGCTGCTTATAGAAAGGGCTTTGCAGGCTAAGCAGGTTTACTATGGTCATCACCACGAGCTTCTCAAAAAACACATTGCGCCCGAACTTATAGAGCAAATAGAGCTTAAAGCCAACGAATTGAACAAAGATACCACAACTCATCTGGCTTCTGTGGCTATGGGTACGCTTGATAAGCAATTGCGTGTAAAAGCTTCCAACGATTTGTATGCCTACATGAGCAAGTTGCGAGGTACAGCCAAGCGCATTTGGCAGCTTAAAGGCGACTTTGTTAGAAGTAATGTCTATCTGATGCCCAAACAAAAAAACAAACGAAAGCGAAAAGTGAAAGGTGAGAAGTGAAAGGTGAGAAGTGAGAAGCGAAAAGTGAAAGGTGAAAAACAAAAAGAAAAAAGTGAAAAGAGCCTTTCTTTTCACTTTTTTCTTTTTATAGAAGTAAAGGATTACACTAATTTTTTAACCAAGTCGGCGGCTTCTTGCAACGTAATGGCTGAGTGAACTTTAAGCCCTGAATTGTCGATAAGCTGTTTGCCTTCTTCGGCGTTGGTGCCTTGTAGGCGCACAATTACCGGAATGGTAATGTTACCGATTGATTTGTAAGCATCTACCACACCTTGAGCTACTCTATCGCAACGCACGATTCCGCCAAAGATGTTGAGCAGAATGGCTTTCACGCTAGGGTCTTTCAAAATGATTCGGAATCCGGCTTCAACCGTTTCGGCATTGGCAGTACCTCCTACATCGAGGAAGTTAGCGGGTTCGCCCCCCGAAAGCTTGATAATGTCCATAGTAGCCATTGCTAAACCTGCACCGTTTACCATACAACCTACGTTTCCGTTGAGTTTCACAAAGTTTAAGCCGTATTTACTGGCTTCTAGCTCTGAGGGTTCCTCTTCGGTAATGTCGCGCATGTTGGCGTAGTCTTTTTGTCGGAAGAGGGCATTGTCGTCAATTTTAACTTTAGAGTCTGCCGCTAAGATAAGGTCGTCTGAAGTTTTAAAAACGGGGTTTATTTCGAGCATCGAAGCATCGGCACCCATGTAGGCATTGTAAAGAGCAGTAACAAAGCGAGTCATTTCTTTAAACGCTTTGCCATCTAAACCTAAATTGAAGGCAATTTTGCGAGCTTGGAAAGGAAGAATTCCCACTTTAGGGTCAATTTCTTCAAAGAAAATCTTTTCGGGTGTTTCGGCAGCCACTTTTTCTATGTCCATTCCACCTTCTTTGGAATACATAATCGTGTTACGTCCAGTAACACGGTTGAGCAGTACGCTCATGTAGTATTCGGCAACAGAAATTTTGCCTTCGGCGTTTGGATAGTAAATACTTTGTTCGATTAACAGTTTGTTTACTGTTTTGCCTTCGGGTCCAGTTTGATGAGTAACCAAGTTCATTCCCAGAATTTCTTTGGCATAAGTTTCTACTTCTTCGAGCGATTTTGCAATTTTCACACCGCCGCCTTTACCACGCCCTCCGGCATGAATTTGAGCTTTTACAGCCCAGCTAGTGCACGAGCATTTGTCTTGAATTTGTCGAGCTGCTTGTTTGGCTAAATCAGGTTTATCTACCACTACACCTTCGGGCACGCGTACTCCAAAATCGCGTAGTATTTTTTTTCCTTGAAATTCGTGTAAATTCATTCGTTACTGTATTAATGGTTACCTGCAAAGAGTTTGTAACTCATGCAATTATGTTTGTTTGTTTTTGACTTTTTGTTTGTTCTAAAAAAAGTATTTTGTTGATTATTTTATTAAGCAAGTACTCTTTTTCATGTCAAATTTGAATGCGCTAAAATAATTTTTTTTTTTGAGCTAACAAAGCATTTTTTAATTTTATTTTATTTTTATTAAAATTAAATACTTGCTTATACAAAACTAATTAGAAAATAGTAACTTGCCAACGTTTTGGACTTTGTGGAAGCGCAGTAAAAGGAAATAAACCAAGCAGGAGGGCATAAAAAAAGCTTCTGATTGGAGTTTTCAGAAGCTTTCGATTGATGTGGGTCCACATGGGCTTGAACCATGGACCCCCTGATTATGAGTCAGGTGCTCTAACCAGCTGAGCTATGGACCCGAGGCAAAATGTTTTTCTTTTTTTGCGCTGCAAAGCTATTAAGATTATTTAAACTAACAAAATTTTTATGCAATATTTTTCAAATTTTTCAAATATTATTTTCGATATTGGAAATGTTCTTCTGAATATCAGTCCTTTAAAAGTGGTTAAAGCCTTAGAAAATTTTTCTATCGAAGGTGAAAATCTGGACAAATTACTCGATAGTAGTTCGGGTTTTTACCTTCAATTTGAAGTGGGCGCCCTCAATTCGGCTCAGTTTAGAGAAAAAGTGAGGGCTTTGGCTGCTCGCCCGCTCACCGATGAGCAAATTGATTTTGCTTGGTGTGCCATGCTCGAAAATTTTGATGCGAACAAAATTAACTGTTTGCAGAAACTCAACAAAACACACCGCACCTTCATTTTGAGCAACACCAACGAAATTCATGTAAATGCCATGAACAGGCAACTAATGCAAAATCATGGCATTGAGGGTCTGCGCCAAATTGTAGAAAAAGCTTATTATTCGAACGAACTAAATCTGGCAAAACCTGATAGTCAGATTTTTGAGTACGTACTGCGCCATTCAAAACTTATAGCTTCCGAAACGCTTTTTATCGACGACAAACTCGAAAACATACTTGCTGCCAAAGAATTGGGTTTTAATGTGCTGCACTATACCCATCAAGAGCCTTTTGAACAACTTTTTGGGCTAAAGGATTGAATTTGAATCGTTTTTGTATTCTTTCTTTAGCGCAAAGTACAAATTGCCAGGCGTGGAGATAATTCCGGCTACACAAAATAAGGCAGCAACAGAAAAAAGCTCAAAGCTCATTAATGCAACGGTGATGCTCGCTACCAAACTGGTAGCAACTCCCAAAACCAAGCCTAATTTCATCTTGGCAGACGTTGAAATTTCCAAGCCAAAAATTAGTTGGTAACCAAAATATGGAATACTCAAAGCCGAAACAAAAGAAAATAATCCGGCATAAAATGTAATGCCAAAAGCTGAAAGAAAATCCATATTTTCTTTCAGTAATGCCAACACAAAACCCAATAAAAGCGTAGTAACAAAATTTAGAATGGTCAAAAGCAGCAAATTTATTGGAGCGAGTTTGTTTTGGTTGAAATGGGTATGCTTGTTTTTGATTACAACAATCAAAATAACGAGCACTAAGCTCATAAGTATCTGAAATAAAAGGATTAGAATCATACTTGTTTGCGTTTTATGGTTTGACGAATGCAATTGTGTAACTACCAAAAAGACTTTAATTTACCTGCTTTTTGTGGATAAGAATTTTAAAATTAAAAAGAATAATCTGATTGCGTAAAGTTACAAATATAAAAGTAAAAAATAAATGTTTGGTTGGTGCTACTTTTTATTTTTTTAAGGGCATAAGTTTTTGTTGTTTTTCAATATTTTTTTTTAATTAAAAGAAAACAAGTGTTAAATAAATAGTTAGTTTAGAAAAAATAATTACTTTTGCCTACCGAATTCTAATCTCAATTTTGAAATAATTTAATAGAACAGTACAATCCAATAAGTTAAGTTGTTTTGTATTTTTTTGAACGTAGTATTGTATAATTTTCAAAAGATAAAAGTATAAAAATGAGTTTATTAGTTGTAGGAAGTGTTGCTTTTGATGCAATTGAAACGCCGTTTGGCAAAACAGATAAAACTTTAGGTGGAGCTGGCACTTATATTGCGCTTGCTGCTTCGTATTTTGGCGTTCAGCCTAAGTTAATCTCGGTGGTTGGTGCCGATTTTGGACAAGAAAATCTTGACTTATTGAAAAAATACAACATCGATATAGAAGGTGTTCAAGTAAAAAACGACGAAAAAACTTTTTTCTGGTCGGGGCGTTACCACAACGATATGAATACGCGCGATACTTTGCTCACTGAGCTCAATTCGCTTGAACATTTTGACCCCATTATTCCTGATAATTACCAAGATACAGAGTTCCTTATTTTAGGCAACTTATCGCCCATTGTACAACGACAAGTAATTGAGCGTTTGCACAAACGCCCAAAGTTTATTGTAATGGATACCATGAACTTTTGGATGAATATTATGCTCGATGAGCTAAAAAAGACTATTGGTATGGTCGATTTGCTTACGATTAACGATGAGGAAGCTCGACAACTTTCGGGCGAATACTCATTGGTAAAGGCTGCTCGCAAAATTTTGAAAATGGGTACTAAATATTTGATAATCAAAAAAGGTGAGCATGGAGCTCTGCTCTTCGACGAGCAAAATATTTTCTCTGCGCCCGGCTTGCCTTTGGAAGAAGTATTTGACCCAACCGGTGCCGGCGATACTTTTGCAGGTGGTTTTATTGGCTTTTTGGCAAGCGAAGGAGAGATAACTTTTGCTAATTTGCGCAATGCTATTATTGCGGGTTCGGCAATGGCTTCGTTTAATGTACAGAAATTTGGTGTTGAACAGCTTTTGGATTTGAATCAAAAAATGATTTATGAGCGTTTGCAGCAGTTTGTGCAACTTACTCGTTTCGATTACAATCATACTTTATACAATATTATTTTATAACACATAACAGTTTCTCTCTATCTTGTAGCTATTTGCGGGTAGAGAGAAATATTAGTTAAGCCATTTTCTATGGAAAAAATAGACAATCCACACGATTTAAAGCGTACTTTTCGTCAAGAATTTGCTTTTAACAAGCTCGAACTTGCTGCTTTTAATACGTACTGCAAAAGATACAAAGTGCGCAATCGTTCTAAATTCATTCGCGAAACGCTTATGGTAGCCATTTTGCAACGCCTCGAAAGTGATTATCCCACGCTTTTTAGCGAAGAAGAAATGCGTCAAATAGGCGATTAATACAGTTTGTTGTGTTATTTTGAACAATAAATATCTTTTTAGTTTTGTTTGTGAAGCAAGCTTGTACTTTTTTGTTGTGAATTGGCGTTTCTATTGTTTACTGTAATTGAATCGATTCGCTTATATACTGAATATTTTTTTTAATCCTATAATTTCAAAAAGATATGAAAACATTTCATTTTTTGATAGTTACTTGTTTGTCTTTTGTGGTTTACTCTAGCAGTTTTGCACAAACTAACATACCTAATTCTATTATCACGGCTCAAACAGCTTATTTTGTATCGCAAGGTAAACAAATAACTATTGATGAGGCTCTTAAAGGAGTTTATGTGAAAGATGAATTGGAGCTTGTGTTGGAACTCAACAAAGAAAGCCTCAATAAAGTAGGAAATACACTTCAAAAGTTTGAAATAAAATGGTATAGATACGGAAGCAGAGGACTTTACCTTACCGATAGTTTTGTACAAGAAATTAATTTAGGTCAGCTCGACGCTAAAACAAAAATATATACGCTCAG
>DZBP01000025.1:9266-25678 GCA_022729915.1 Draconibacterium orientale
GAAGCTTTGGGCTTAACTCGTAGCGATGCGCTTGCAAATGCCGAAATGATTCTTTCCTTTGCTGCCGAAGCCGGAATTGATGTGAAACCCGAAATTATTCGTTACATAGTGCAAGCCAAACACATGGAAGCCGCCAAAACGTGGACTATTGATGGTGAAACAAACTTTTGGATAGCTTACAAAACCGTAGCTTACCTTATTAAACCTGTTAGCATTGACAGCATCAAAGCCTCAGAAGAATCGAAAATAAAGGTTCCGAATTGGTTTCAACGTTTTTTGAGAAAAAGATACAAACGTTCTATTGTGCATCATGCAGTATTGCGTTACTCTTCGTTGGCTATTTTTATTATGATTTTGTTGCTTTTGTTGCAAATTTATTCGCTCATTGGTTCGCTGCTTTTAGATAGCATCGAAAAAGGCAATTTGAACATGAAAAACGAAGAAACACGCCTTAGCGAGCTGATTCTCATAACCGAAAACAATACCGAAAATAGAAGCGCAATCTTAGAAAAAACAAACATTGAGATAAACATCGAAAAAAATACAAAAGAAATAAACAGTAGCATCGAACTGTTGCAAACTTGGATGCGCATAGCCGATTTCGTGTTTACCGACGAGGTTCGGAAAATGGAAAATCAGATAGAACCCGCTCTGCTTGAGGCTGATGCCGACATCAATTTTGATGCTATAAGTCAAGAATTTGTTATTGACAAGAACATTATGGCTATTCAAGAAGCCAAAAGCTTGATTCAAATACTCACACTTTATATTTTGCCTTTACTTTATGGACTTCTGGGAGGTTTAGCGTTTGTTTTGAGAAGTATTTCGGTAGAAACAAAAAGTGTAACTTATACCAAATCGTCAAATTTGAAATACGGTTTGCGCATTCACTTGGGCGCACTTGCCGGATTAGCCATTGGGCTTTTCTGGGGCGACATAGAAAAACAGAATTTGAATTTCATTGAGTCTGTTTCTACTGCATTTGTTGCATTTTTGGCTGGCTACAGTGTCGAATTCGTATTTCGCTTGGTTGACCAATTAATTTTCTCAATTGGCGATAAAAAGGAGGAGAAAAAAGCAGAACCTCAAAAAGCAAAAACAGAATAAAAACAGAACTTATTCTACTTTTATAGATTTCTTTTCAAAACCTCAAAGCACTTTTGTATTGCTTTGAGGTTTTTTGTTGTTTTGAAATAATTTTTTGTTAAATAATGTTTAAACAAATTGATGTTTGTTCGTTTATTCATTAGTTAGTATTACTTTCGCACACAAATAGTAAGCTTCTTTTTTTTCAGGAAAAGAAGTATCAAAAAAAATGTAAATGAATCTTTAAATTTCGGAGTTTCTTTAAGCCTATTTTACTTAAATGAACTTCATAAAATAAATATACAATGAAAATAAAAAATAAAGTATTACTCATGATTCTTGATGGTTGGGGAATTGGAAATGGCACCGAATCTGATGCCATTAAAAATGGCAACACACCCAATATCGACAAATTATTGGCTCAATATCCAAATTCACAATTACTTACCGATGGCGAAAACGTAGGCTTGCCCGAAGGACAAATGGGAAACTCGGAAGTAGGACATTTGAATATTGGTGCCGGACGCATTGTTTTTCAAGACTTAGGCAAAATAAATAACGAAATTAAAACCAATAATATAGCAAATAACCAAACAATTGTAGAAGCTTTTAACTACGCTAAAGCCAACGACAAAGCAGTGCATTTAATTGGTTTAGTTTCAGATGGAGGCGTTCACTCGTTGGATACACATTTGTACAAATTGTGCGATATTACTAAGGATTTCGGGCTCGATAAAGTGTTTATCCATGCCATAACCGACGGGCGTGATACAGACCCGAAGAGTGGTTTGGGGTTTATGCAAAATTTAGTGAAACATTTGGAAACTTCCAATGGTAAAATTGCCAGCTTAATTGGTCGCTTTTATACTATGGACAGAGACAAACGTTGGGAAAGAGTAAAAATTGGTTACGATTTAATGGTAAATGCCAAAGGAACTCCTTCGCAAGATGTTTTGGAAGCCATTCAAGCTTCATACAACAGCAATATTACCGATGAATTTATCAAACCGATAGTGATGACTGACGAAAATGGAACTCCACTCACCAAAATTCAAGAAGGCGATGTAGTTTTCTGTTTTAATTACCGTACCGACCGTTTGCGCGAAATAACAACCGTTCTTACTCAAGAAGACAAAACTGAGTATTCAATGGCTACAATGCCGCTTTATTACTTAACGATGACTCGCTACGACGAGAAATTCAAAAACATAAAAGTAGTTTACGACAAAGAAGACCTCAAAAATACAATAGGCGAAGTGGTTTCTAAACTCGGTTTGAAGCAACTTAGAATAGCTGAAACTGAGAAATACGCTCACGTAACATTCTTCATGTCGGGTGGGAGAGAGTCTATTTTTGCAGGAGAAGAACGTCTTTTGAAAAATTCGCCTAAAGTTGCAACTTACGATTTACAGCCCGAAATGAGTGCTTACGAAGTGAAAGATGCTTTGGTGGCTGAATTAAATAAAAATGCGCACGATTTAATTATACTGAATTTTGCTAACGGCGACATGGTAGGGCATACCGGAATTTACCCGGCAATTTTGAAAGCTGTAAATGCCGTAGATACTTGCGTGGGCGAAGTGGTTGAAACTGCAAAAGCCAATAATTATTCGGTAGTTATCATTGCCGACCATGGCAATGCCGATTATGCAACAAATCCCGACGGAACGCCAAACACTGCACACTCGCTCAACCCTGTGCCTTGCATTTTGATAAATGATGAATATAAACAAATAAAAAATGGCAAACTTGCCGATGTAGCTCCTACCATTCTTACGCTTATGGGAATTGATATTCCGAAAGAAATGACTGGAGAAGTATTGGTTGGTTAAGTTTAAATTATTTTTTATAAACAAAAAAAAGCTCGCTTTTCGCAAAGTGAGCTTTTTTATTGTTTTATTTAATCTAAACCTTAAACTATGAAAAAACTTTTTTCTTTTCTTATTTTACAAAAATAGTTAATCTTTTAGTTAATAAGCTTTAATGGCTGTTAATTAGAGTTAAGCACCAGTGCTTTTTTTTATTGGCGCAAAATTTTTTGTAATCAAATAGATTTTAAGCACTTGGCAAAATGAAATATATAATTTAATTCACTATTTAAATTACAAAACCAAAAGAAAATCAATTTGTTAGCGAAAATTTTCGTTTAATTCGTTATAAATTCCAATTGCAGCTCTTTTTGAAGCTCCTGTTCCGCCTAGTTTTTTGAATAACTCAGCATAATTTTGAATCATATTGTTGCGATATTCCGAATTATTAAGCATTTTATCAAGCTCAGAAATCAAATTTTCGGTAGTGAGATTGTGTTGCAAAAGTTCAACATTTACAACTTTATTCATAATGATATTTACCAGCGAAACATATTTTACATTTATCAATAATTTGGCTAAGAAATAATTGAGTTTACTCGTTTTAAAACAAACTACATGTGGTACATTGAATAAAGCCGTTTCGAGTGTAGCCGTTCCGGAAGTAACCAAAGCCGCTGTTGAATGTTGTAAAATTTCGTAAGTTTTGTCGAAAAGTAAGGCTACATTTTCATTTTCAATAAATTGCGAATAATATTCCTTATCAAAAGAAGGTGCACCTGCTATTACAATTTGGTAATCACGAAAATTGCGTGTAGCAGCAATCATCAAGGGCAATTTGGTCGAAATTTCTGCCTTTCTACTTCCCGGAAGCAAAGCTATTATTGGTTTGTTTTCCAGGTTGTTGTGTTTTAAAAAATCCTCTAAATTTGGAATTAAAGCCTTTTTATTTTCAAACTCATCTAAAATTGGATGCCCAACGTATTGAACTTCGTATCCCCAAGGCTTGTAAAAATCTTCTTCAAAAGGCAAAATCACAAACATCTTGTCAATGAGGCGTTTGATTGTTTTTACCCTCCATTGACGCCAAACCCAAACTTGTGGTGCAATGTAATAAAATAGCTTATAACCAAAGGGTTTCATTATTTTAGCCATGCGCAAATTGAAGCCAGAATAATCAATAAAAATAATTACATGTGGATTAAATTCGAGAATATTTAATTTACAAAAATGAAAATTCTCTTTAATTTTCTTGTAATTTTTCAAAACTTCGCTCACACCCATTATTGCGTGATGTCTGTAATGCTTCATTAATTCGGCACCGCTGGCTTCCATCAAATCGCCACCCCAAACTCTAAATTCTGCTTCTAAATCGAGTTTTTTAAGCTCTGTAATTAAATTTGCTCCATGCAAATCGCCTGAAGCTTCGCCTGCAATTATGTAATATCGCATTTTGTTTCAATTATTGTTTTGATGGCTTATTGCCTTAAAATGTATAGCCTAAGTTGAATGTCATTGGAATCATAACTCCCTCATTTTTAGGAAAAAGATTACCATTTGAATAATGAGCTATTCGCACTTCGCTATTAAATTCACGCTTTTTTCCAAAATAAAAACCTGCTCCCATAAAATCTTGGAACGTAAATTTAGGTCCTGTTTCTACTTCGTCTATTTTAAGTTTTGAGATAAAAGTTGGACCTGCAAGCGAATAGTTTAGATAAAAATCGAGCGGTTTGGTTCTAATTAAATTGAAACGAAATACTGGAAATGCAGAGAGTGTAAAAAATTTATCTTCATCGATGTTTGAAACCCAATACGACAAACTTGTTCCCCAATCGAGCATAAATACTTTTCTGCCATGAAAAACATTTCGCTGATAATGCAAAGTAATTCCTGATTTTACTTGCGCTACACCTCCCCAAAAAATAGGAATTTTTCTGCCCGAAACAAATGAATTAACCTCGTATCCGAAAGTATTGGTAGAATAACCAACCTGAACCATGTGTTTAGGAAAAAGGTAGTCGCTTTGAGCTTTTTTCTCCACTTTTTCTTGGGGCAGTGGAGTCATATTAAAAGTAAATCCACCACCAAAAAATGTAGTTTGAGGCTGATTAGCTGTTTGATTAGCAGGTGAATAAGCCGATATAAATTGAAAAGCCCATTTTGCATTGTGTTGATATTTCAAACCACCGGCAAACAAAAATGTGCCATAATTTACGTCTTTTACAACCACTTCATTGGCATCGTTACTAAAGCCGCTGCGAGTAATTACGCCAAGTCCGGCTTCGGCAAAAAGTTTGAATTTGGAAGTTATTGGAGCTTGTCCTTTTAATGTAAATCCTCCAACATTCATATAAACTGGGTGATTGTGCCCATCGCCGTTGATATTTTTGTAGCGAATCCACAAAACAGGGCGCATATAGCTTACTTGTAACGACAAAAAGTCGTTGAATTTGTAACCAATAGGTATAATTCGAACAGCCCAATGCGGTACGGTTACATCTTCAACTGTAAAACCCGGCTCTAATTCTTTTGCCGAAAAAGGGTAATTAATTGAGCCAATATTGATTTCAAAATACGATTTTGTTAAAAACGAAGGGTATTGTGTTCTTTTTTCTTGCCCAAACGACTTTGAAAAAGAAAATAATGAAGCTAAAATTAGCACATAAAAGATTATTTTTTTCATATTTTGCTATGTTTTGAATTATTTTATAAAAATATTGATGTTTTTAAAACTAAAATCATTAAATAAGTAACTAATTATCAATATTTTATTTTTATTTTAGACTGTATTTTCAAAGTTTAAAAATAAATAAAATACTTTGAACTTTTGAAATTTTCATAGCAAATTGCCCATAAATGAATAAATCAAACATTATTTTTAAAATTTACTTGTTTTAAAAGTTATTTTTGTGTTTTTTTAGAATTAAATAATTTTGGTAAAATTAATAAACAAACATTGATTATGAAAAAAATAGGTATGTTGTTAGCATTCGTTATTTGTTTGCTTTCGTTTGGTGTGCAAGCGCAAGAAATTTCGTCGCAAACTTCGCGACATAAATTTGGATTTGTTGCAGGATATGGAAATCAACAATGGCTTGGAGTTCCTTATACATACAAAGTTATGTTCTTTCAATTGCAGCATTACTTTAATTTAACCGACAAAAAGAATTGGGACATCGAATTGATTTCGCAACCGCAATTCAATACAACACGTTACTACCCTATTGATACCGATACTGAATTTGAATCGGGTTTTGAGTTTGGTGTAAATGTTGGTTTTCTTTTTAGGCGAAAAATTGCTAGCGATAACTTGCACATTTACACATTTATAAGTACAGGTCCGCATTATGTTTCAGGCACACCCGATAGACAGGTGCCGGGTTTTATTTTTTCCGACAATCTTTTTCTTGGTTTCGATTTTAAACTTACCGAAAAATTTTCATTTGATATTCGTTCGGGCATAAGGCATATAAGCAATGCAAGTATAAAACAACCAAACAGAGGTGTTAATTCGTCAATTATAAATGCCGGATTTTTGATGAAATTATAAGGGATTTTTGTTGAACTTATGATTTTAGTGAATTGTTGTATTTGCTTAAATTTTAAATAATTATATAAAAAGTATTTTTTATTTTTTGCAGATTATTGGCTTTATAACCTTTTGCGGAATTATAAAATCAATAATCTGCTTTTAAAATTTATATAATCATTTGAATTAGTTATAAATAGTAGGTTTTATTGAAGTATAAGATTAAGTAAGCACTTGGCAAAACTAAATATACAATTTAATTTGGTTCATTGCTTAAAATTATGGTTTTACCACTTTTCCCATAAATAAAATCGATTTATTTTGGTTTTCGGTAAGAATGAACATAAAAGGTCGGTCGGCATTGAACTCAACATTTTCTAAATCAGTAAAAACCGCTGATTTTCGTACCATAACTACTGCCGTTGCCGCAGCAGCTTCGGTTCCTTGTTCATCGATACCTATTTTTGCTTTGTGAATTACTTTGTCTATTTTCAAATCGTCATTTTTACCCATTCCGGTAAAGTTTGCATTGTTAGTAAACGCTATTTTCATTCCCATAGCCGACAATACTTCGCTTAATTCAAATTCCGATTCGATATCGAATTTTGGCACAGAAAGCTCAACTTTAGCTTCTTGCATATTTTTTGTCCATTCTACAAAAGTTTTATAATCGAGCGTTTTTTGTAAATTTTCAAAACCTCCTTTGTTTTTTGGTATAAACAAATAGAGCGAAGCCGCATTGCTTTTGTAAGGAATTTCAACGGCTTTGAAAAGTGCGTTTTCAAAATAGAAAAGTGTTTTGTTGATGTTCATAAAATAAGATTCTATTGAGTCTGTTTGGTTTAAAAAGAAGTTCGATTTTTTTGTAAGTCCTTCATCAAAAGCTTTAGACCAACCGCCGTAAAAGTATATGGCATTGGTTAATACAAGTCGTGTATTTGCTGAAAGCACGTTATCTGGAATCAGTTTTTTTATTTTATCTTTTGTCTTTTTCTCAACCCATTCGTTGATTTCTTTTTGGCATTTTTCGTGCTCATTGATAAAGCTTACCAGATTGAACGGAGCATTAAATTTGGTATCTAATAGTTTAATGTAGTCTTTATTAAATGGATACGATTTTTCTGCCCAAATAGAGTTCGCGTTTGAAAGCTCTATGTTTTCTGTTATAAAATTTGAGTTTAAGCTGCGTTGAAAATCGGAGTAACTATCAGCAACTAATCCCACACTATCGGGCAAATGAAGCACTTCGCCCATACTTTTTTTTGTTTGAACTTTGGCGCCACAATACGTCATGCTTAGTGCGGTTGAGATGCTAAAAGGTGAAAAAATCACGTTTTTATGGTCTTTTCCGGCTGTATTGTATAGGTCGAAACCAAATTGATTGATACTTCGGCTGTATATGAAATCAGCATCTTGAGCCAAACTTGTTAATACTAATAAGCTCATTATAAAAGTAGTTAATGTTTTCATATTATTGAATTGTTTTAAAATGGAAATTTTACTTTTTTATAAAATTCTTCTACAATTTTTATTTTATTAAGTATTTATTTTTAACTTTGTTGTAAATGCGCTTAGTAAAGCAAAAATTGAATTTATTTTTAATTAATTTTTAATCAATACATTTTAAGCAAATTAAATTAGTTTATATAAATTTTACTTCAATTACTTTTAGTGGAAAATGTGCGTTTGAAACTCATTTTTTTAAGAACGAAAATTTATCACAAGTTACAACAAAAATACATTTTATAAAAATAGATATTAAAAAAAAAATGATTGGTACAATAATAAACGTAGTTACCGTTCTAATTGGTACACTGATAGGTGTTTTATTTAAATCGAAACTGCCAGAAAAGCTTGTTAAAATTATTTTTCAGGCTTTGGGTTTGTTTACTTTGTTCTTTGGTATAGCTAATTCTCTTAAATCTGAAAACTATTTGGTCATTATTTTTAGTTTAGTTTTAGGTGCAATTGTGGGGCAAACCATTGATATAGAAAGATATTTGACTATTTTTAGTGAAAAAGTGAAACAAAAAGCAAATCTAAACTCTTCGACTTTTAATGAAGGATTGATTACAGCATTTTTGCTTTTTTGTACAGGACCAATGACCATTTTGGGTGCAATTGATGAGGGATTGCGAGCAAACTCTGACTTATTACTTATGAAATCGGTACTTGATGGTTTTGCTGCTGTTGCATTGGCTTCTGCATTGGGTATAGGTGTTGGATTTTCTATTGTTCCTCTTTTTTTGTATCAAGCAGCGCTTACGCTGGCTGCTATGTTTTTAGGAAATTTTTTACCCGAAAATATTATTAACGAAATAGCTGCTATTGGTGGAATTTTGCTTATTGGAATGGGAATTAATATGTTGGAAATTAAAAATATAAAGGTAATAAACCTTTTGCCGGCAATAATAATTATGCCAATTTTAGCTTATTTGGTTTCATTTTTGTAATTTTACAATTCTATTCTTGTCTGAGTATAGAATATTCTAAGTTTAACTTCTACAGATTGACTTCTATTAATACTTTCATCGAATGTTGCAATTTAGTCAGGTACATTTATTTAACAAAAAATAGAATTTATAAAATACGTTAGTTATGAAAAAAATAATTTCTCTGCTTTTGTTTGTTTTTGCGTTGATTGTAGCGCAAGCTCAGAACAATATCAATTTAATTGAAAATTCAAAGAATGGGTACAAAAAGGAAAGTTTAGGCGATTCGGTAAATTCTACTGGAGGAGAATTGTTACCTGTTATTTCTGCCGATGGGAAAACCCTTATTTTTTGCATCAATGGGCACCCCGAAAATGTGGGCGGATATGGAGAAGACATCTGGGCTTCGCAATGGAATGCTAAAGGTTACTGGCAAAAAGCTAAAAATTTAGGCAAACCGCTCAACAACGATGCAAACAATTCTGTGTTTGGATTTTCTCCTGATGGAAACTCAATTTTTGTGATGGGCGAATACAACGACGATGGAACGCACAAAACGGGTGGAGTTTCCGTTAGTACCGCTACTGCCAATGGCTGGAGCGTGCCACAACGCCTCGAAATTGAAGAATATTACAACGATAGCCATTTTGCTAACTATTGCCTTTCGCCTGCACAAAACGTAATTATCATGGCTGTTCAGCGCAAAGAAACTGTGGGACTTAGCGACCTTTGGGTGAGTTTTAGAGAGTCTGAATTTAAATGGACTAAGCCTTTGAATATGGGAGCTGTTCTCAATTCTACTCAACATGAAGCAAGTCCTTTTTTAGCTGCCGACAACAAAACGCTTTATTTTGCTTCCAACGGACATCCCGGCTATGGTTCATTCGACCTTTTTGTGTCGAAACGTTTAGATGACACGTGGACTAACTGGTCGGTGCCACAAAATTTAGGCTCAGAGATTAATACCAACAAACTCGAAGCGTTTTATACGATTCCTGCTTCGGGTGAGTATGCTTACCTTGTTTCGGAAGACAATTCAATTGGAGAAACCGATATTTTCAGAATAAAACTGCCGGAATCGGCTAAGCCAGACCCTGTTATTTTGGTTTATGGAAAAGTTTCATACACCGATGGAACGCCTATTGATGCTGATATTATTTACAAAGAAGAAGGTTCTTCGCAAGAAGGGATTGCTAAATCAAACTCTACAACGGGCGAATACAAAATTGTGCTTTTGAGTGGTAAAAAATACCAAATAACTTTCACGGGTGCTACAATTGTAGAAAAAACCGAAAAAATTGATGCCACTGGATACACTGAATATACCGAAATAGAAAAAAATTACATTCTTACTAAGAAGAAAGTTTCGACCGTTGCCGATAATTCATCGGAGGTTACTTCCAATGCAAATACCGTAACGGAAACCAATTCTTCGGGCGGAATAGACAATTACAAACCTTCGGCTGTTTATTTCGATTATAAACTTGCCGAACTTAGTACTAAGGCTAAAGCGGAGCTGGATAAATTAAGTAGTTTCTTGCTTAAAAATGCAGCTACAAAAGTTTCTCTTTTGGGGCATACCGACAGCAAAGGCGAAAACGATGCCAATCTGTTGCTAAGCAATAGCCGCATTGATGCTGTAAAAGCTTATTTAGAAGGCAAGGGCATAGCTGCCAATCGTATTTTGGTGCAAGGATTTGGCGAAGACAAACCCGACAAAAGCAACGATACCGACAAAGGCAGAGCTTTGAACAGACGTGTTGAAATCAATTTGGCACAATAGCTGAATCTTGATTTTGATTCTTTTTGCGATACTTTAACAATATGAAAGAGGTTGTTTATAAAGTAAGAAAACAATCACTATTTAGCTTTGTAATGAATTGATTATTAACTTGCCAAAGTTTTAAACTTTGGCAAAGTTGACTTTTTACACAGCCTCTTTCTGTGGATTAGATAACTAAAAAAACGTATGAAATTACTCACACACTTTGGTAGATACTATATGCTTATGGCAAAAACATTTGCCAAGCCACAAAAAAACAGTATTTACTTTAAGCAAACCATCAAAGAAATAGATAAACTAGGCATTAATTCCATTGGAATAGTGTTTATTATTTCGGTTTTTATGGGAGCTGTAATAACACTGCAAACCCGTTACAATTTAGAAAACCCTCTCATTCCGTTGTATCTGGTTGGTTTGACGGCGCGCGATACCATGATTTTAGAATTTTCTTCTACCATCGTGGGATTGATTCTTGCCGGAAAGGTTGGCTCTAATATTGCTTCCGAAATAGGCACGATGCGAGTTACCGAGCAGATTGACGCACTCGAAATTATGGGCATCAACTCAGCGAGTTATCTTATCTTCCCAAAAATCATTGCTGCAATATTTATCAATCCATTTCTCAATATTTTAAGTATGTTTGTGGGCATTGCGGGAGGTTGGGTCGCAGCCGTTTCGTCAGGTGCGCTTTCTACTGCCGATTATTTGTATGGCATTCATTATGCGTTCATTCCGTATTACATTGTTTATTCGATGGTGAAAACGGTTGTGTTTGCGTTTATTATTACCTCTGTGCCGGCGTATCATGGTTTTTATGTGAAAGGCGGCGCGCTCGAAGTAGGTAAAGCCAGCACCAAAGGCGTAGTTTACAGCAGTATTTTGATTTTGCTGTTCAATGTGATTATTACTCAATTAATGCTTGCCAAATGATAGAACTTAGAAATGTGCGAAAAGCCTTTTCGGGTAGAGAAGTGCTCAAAGGTATTAATGTTACTTTCGAAAAAGGAAAAACCAATTTAATTATTGGACAGAGTGGCTCTGGAAAAACCGTTTTACTTAAATCAATTATTGGTTTGCACGAAATTGACGATGGGCAAATTCTTTTCGATAATCGAGATTTTACACACATGCGCAACCGTGATAGAAAGAAAATACGACAAGAGTTTGGAATGGTTTTTCAAGGTGGCGCGCTCTTCGATTCGGCTACTGTCGAAGAAAATGTAATGTTTTCGCTCAATATGTTTACCGACAAAACGTATGAAGAAAAGCTCGATAGAGTTAATTTTGTGCTCAAACGTGTCAATTTGGTCAATGTCAATCATCTTTACCCTTCCGAAATTAGCGGAGGAATGCAAAAGCGTGTTGCCATAGCCAGAGCCATAGCTCTGAACCCTCGATACTTATTTTGCGACGAGCCCAACTCTGGATTAGACCCCAAAACGGGCATCGTGATTGACAATTTGATTCGCGAAATTACTGAAGAGTACAACATTACAACCATTGTGAATACCCACGACATGAATTCGGTTACCGAAATTGGCGACAAAATATTGTATCTCTATTTGGGCGAACAAAATTGGGTAGGAAACAAAGACGAGATTTTCAGTTCAGGTAGCGAGCAGCTCGACAACTTTGTGTTTGCTACAACTTTGATGCGCAGAATAAAAAGCAACTTTAAGTAAAGGGTGTTTGAAAGAAAACGTGTAATTGTTTCTAAATTGTTTAGTTACATTTATTTTACTGAATCAATAGCTTTGCGAAAATTTGTGTAAAACTTTGCGCTGGCTTTGCGAGAATCTACATTTTTATTTTTCTCGCAGCGTTTCGCAGAGAATCACGCAACGTTTCACAAAGTTTTTTTTTTTTACAGTCAAATAAAAATATTGAGATATTGCATTGAAATAAGGCTATTTACAAGTTTTATTTCCGATACATTTAAAAGAATTAATTAAGTCTATAATTTGACTGAAACAATATAATTCATACTTCCTAATTCATAAGTACTTATGAATTATTCAATTGTTCAACAACTTTTTTTTTATATAAAACATGAAATTACAATTTATTTTTGCAAGCTTTCTTTTTTTACTTTTTGTATCATGTTCTAATACAAAGCCTTCTGAACAAAACAATGAGGACAATTACACAAAACTTGAAGGAACGGTTATGGGTACTTTTTTCCATATAACGTACTTGCACCCACAGCAAAGGGATTTTTCCAAAGAAATTGACAGCATTTTTGTTGCTTTTAATGCCAGCCTTTCAACATATCAAGCCAATTCGGTCATTTCTAAAGTGAATAGAAACGAAGAAGTGGAGATAGACCCTTATTTTATTGCTTGTTTCAACAAAGCCAGAGAGGTGTATGAAGTAAGTGAAGGCGCATTTGATATTACAGTTGCTCCCATTGTAAATGCCTATGGCTTTGGCTTTACCGAAGGCAAAAATCTTTCTAAGCAACACATCGATAGCTTGTTGCAATTTGTGGGAATGGATAAAGTTTCGATACAAAACGGTAAGGTGGTTAAAAAATTTCCACAAATGATGCTCGATGGAAATGCTATTGCGCCGGGTTTGTGTGTTGATATTATTGCCGATTTTTTAGGGCGCAATAAGTGCCAAAATTACATGATTGAAATTGGTGGCGAGATTATTACAAAAGGTAAAAATCCAAAAAACCAAGCTTGGCGCATTGGCATCGACAAACCCATTGAAGGCACCGGAATAGAAGAGCGTGAACTGCAAGAAGTTGTTGATATTAGCGACAATGCGCTTGCTACTTCGGGCAATTATCGCAAATTTTACGAGCAAGATGGAGTTAAATATTCGCATTCCATTGACCCAAAAACGGGAGTTCCAGTACGTCAAAACCTTTTGAGTACCACTATTATAGCCCACGATTGTGCCACTGCCGATGCTTACGCTACGGTTTGCATGGTAATAGGACTCGAAAAAGCTAAAAAACTGATTGAAACCTTACCCGATATGGAAGCCTATTTTATTTATGCCGACCCAAAAGGAGAGTTTAAAATTGAAATGACAACAGGAATGAAGAAGTACATACACAACAATTGATTTTCTTTCGGTGATTTGTACCTTTGTTTGTTCAAATAGCAAAACATTGGCTCTGATTTTTATTTTTTTGTTTCGGAGCTTGTCCAAAATTCAAAACATTGTACAAGCTTTTTTTTTTGATGGACATTTTATTTTAGCTGATGATGAATCATAAGGTTGTTCAAATCAGATTGAAATAGAGCAAAATTAAAATCTTTGATTTGCGATAGGTATTTTTGCGAAGCTAGAACTAATTGTTCTGCAACTAGTTTTAATGCTTCTTTTTTATTTGAACTACAAAATATTGGATAAATATTGGTATTAAATTCTAATTGCAATTCATTTTGTTTGCGACTAAATCGCTTTTTATCTTTCCATTCTATACCCTTGCCGCTGTGTGAAGGCAAAATAATAAAGGTAATTACAAGGCTTTTGATTAGGCTAGAATAGTGGGCTAATTGTAGGTTGCTATTTACTATTCCTTCTAATTCTTTTACTACATAAACCTTATCGCCCACACCCATATCTGTGCGAGCTGTGAATAAAAAAGCTGGGCTAGGAGTCATACCAAGTACAAACTCGCCTTTTCCATATCTTACTTCGGCTTCTTCAACTGTTATCATATCTTATCTAAATATTTTACAGCCCGGAGGCTTTAATAAATCCGAATGTCCAGACCACAATGAATACGTATATATCAGCAATTTTTCTGTAACAATCATTTGCTTATACGTTCCTTTGTAGACAACTCTATATATTAATTGTTTGTTGGTGATTGAAAAACTACCTTCTTTGTTTTTATAGAAAGTATTACCTGAATATCTACCTTTTTCACCGTTGCCTGTGATTCCTACTTTCCAAATATCTCCAATTTTTAATTCGACATAGCCCGTTATTACATCACCATATCCCAATATTGGGTACAAACCCGACTGTGCAGCTTCTAAAAAATAGACTTCACAATCTGGATAATCTATTGATTTAGCTAATTTTCTTGTTATTTCTTGACTCATTTTTTTCAATTAACGCAGCATCGAGAGGTAGATTTTTTACAGTCTCAGTTATTTCTCCTGTACTGTATATTTCTTCGGCTAAAATACCTAAATCATTTAATTCAACTTTTAATAATTCATTGGATAAATGCGTAGTTAATAATATTTTAGATACAAATATAGATAATAGTGCTATACCAATACACAAAGTCGCTATTAGCAATTTAGCGTTTAAATATTTGGTATTCAAAGAAACAGATGCGTACATTTTTTAGTCTATTTTTTTATACAAAAATACTTAATCTTTTTGTTTTTTCAAAGCAAAAGTGAATTAAATTGTTAGCTGCATAGTTAATCTATTCGCTTAAAATTGTTTTTTAGAATATACTTTACTTGGTAAACGAACTATAAATGATTTGTTTGCAATTGTATCATGAATAACACAAATAAGAATTTGTCCAAAATTCAAAACATTGTACAAGCTTTTTTTTTGATTTTAAAATTTTACTTTTGCGCAATTTTTTTAATCAATAATATGGGACAACACAAATGAAAAAAACAATGTTAATGCTCATTGCGTTAGCTCTTTGTACACAAGCAATAGCGCAAGAAACGGAAATAAAGCCTACAAGCTTAATTCAGAATACAACCATCTCGGGCAACTGGTATTTGGCATATACCTACAACGAACCCAAAGATTTAGGTGTTTTTAATTTAAAAAGAGGGTATTTTACGCTCCAAACAAAACTAAACGATATTTTTTCGGTTCGTTACACTCAAGACATTACACTCGACGATGAAGGCACTGATGCCGGAAATGTGGAAATACGTATGAAATATTTATTCATGAAAATGCAACTTACCCCAATAGAGGTACTTAAAAACACCTATTTTGTTTTTGGTTTGACACAGCGACCTTGGATTGATTTTGAACAAAGCATCAATCGATACAGAGTGCAAGGCAAAATGTTTGGCGAACGATACGATATTATTGGGTCTGCCGATTTTGGTATTTTGTACGAAGGTATTCTTGGGGGAAAGCTCGATGAAAACTATCTGAACAACGTAAACAACAAATACCCTGGCAAATATGGAAGCTTCGGCATTGGTATTTTCAATGGACCCGGATACCATGCCATTGAGTTGAACTCAAACAAAACCCTCGAAGGACGTTTAACTTTGCGCCCATTATCGACTGCTATGCCGGGCTTGCAACTTACTTATGCCTTTGCGTATGGCAAAAACAATACTCCCGATAGTAAAACCGATTTTACTATTAATACCTTTTTCTTGTCGTCCGAAAGTAAACTGCATACCTTTACGGCACAATATTATAAAGGTGTGGGCGATAGCGAAAATGCGTATTCCGACATCAATGGGCTTGCTTACGAGAACGATGGATTTTCGCTCTTTGGAGAGTTCAATATTCCCAAAACAAAGCTTTCGCTCTTTGCTCGCTACGACCAATTTGTTTCGCACCAAGCCACCGACCTCAAAGAAGAAGCACTAGTAGGTGGTGTTGCTTATAAATTCTTGAAAAACAAACTGGTACTTGACTTCGACCAAACAAAAACAGAAACCACCGACAAGAACATTTACGAGCTTGCTCTCGAAATAAACTTTTAGGCGTTATTTTTTTCCATTGCTGAATTAGGGCTGCCCAAGTTCTAGTAAATGTTATATTCTATTGTATTGCCCCCCAGCCCCCTAAAGGGGGAGTTTTTC
>DZBP01000025.1:25778-28242 GCA_022729915.1 Draconibacterium orientale
CAGCTAATTAGCAGCTTATAGTTATTTATCATATCTTACTAGAACTTAACAGCCCTGCCCTGAAAGAGGGAGTTTCCCCAATACGTTGATATAGCCACCTTTCAGGCAGGGCTGCCCAAGTTCTAGTAAATGTTATATTCTATTGTATTGCCCCCCAGCCCCCTAAAGGGGGAGTTTTTCCTAACGTGCTGTAAAAGCCCCCTTTAGGGGGTTGGGGGTCGGTGCAGCTAATTAGCAGCTTATAGTTATTTATCATATCTTACTAGAACTTAATAGCCCTCCCTACGAAGAGAAGTTCAAACTACAACCGTTTTGTGGTAAGTAAACATGCCTACATACTACTGAAAACGGTAACTTAGCCAAAGTTCAAAACTTTGGCTAAGTTCTTTTGCATGACCCTGCGAAACTCAATACAAACGACTAATTATACATGTTAAGAAGTTGTTTAAAATGTATTGTAATCAAATTTTATTGATTGGTACAACCTTAGTAGCTAATGTATAACACTAATAATAATAACTTTATTACCTTATTATTACATATTTTTAATAAGGTAATAAGGTTTTTATACGACTCCATTTTGTTGTGCTACTAAGGTTGAACAGTAAAAAATTTATAAACTCATCGGACAGACCGGACAGACCAGTAACTTTGCCAAAGTTTTAAAACTTTGGCAAAGTTCTTTTTAGGTATTAAAGGCTTTTGATGCCTTTTTTTCTGAATTTTTAGGGATATTTTAGGCTATTTTTTGTTGTTCTTTTTTATCATTTTGCGTTTTTTTCGCCGCATTATACGCTTTTTTTTGCTTTTTTGTGGAGTGGTGTATAAAATTAATGGAAAAAACAACCGTATTTATTAACATATTTTAACATTTATATTTTGTAAGGATTTGACGTATGTAAATATTTAAAATACAATAGATTATCTGTATAAATAGTGTTTGTTTTTGTAATATATTTGAGTATAATTTTATATTAAATAAAAAAAATATGCATAAAATATAAAAAAATATCATAAAAAATTTGGACATTGTAAAAAGTCGTTGTATATTTGCAGCATGATTTTACAAAGATATTCAGTGCTTTATAAAACAAACAACGAATACGAATTATAAAATCATAAACTTTTTTTTAAATAATATAAAATTAAAAGAATGAAAAACAACCAAAAAAATGTACTGGCATCTCGTCAAGGTTACGAAGAGCTGTACCAGTTGGGTTACCAAACTGTCGAACTGATGGTAACAGATTTATTAAAGTTCAATGAAATTGGCGTAAGTCAAGTTGAAGTGGACGAATTAAAACAATTAACAGAAGTATTTGGGAATAGGAAGTTTGATGAAGAGTTCTTATTAACTCAAAAGCTGAGCACGCAAGAAAAGGAACAATTAGTAGATGCAATGCTTGCAATTCTCTACAAGTTGGAAATGAAGCTGAGCTTGGCATTTTCAGAGACCCCCATGTACATACAAGCCTTTGGTTTAGGCGGTATTCGCAAACTCTCAGATGTAGATGTTGCAAAAACAGCCAGATTAATGGTAAGTTTTCAAACAGGACCCTTTGCCACGGCGTTAGCAACGTGCATTAGCGAGGCAGAATTAGCCGAGCTTAAAGAAAAGAACGAACGCTTTTCGGCAATTGAAACTGCACAACTTGCAAGCGAAAAGTACCGATACATGGCTACTCAAATAAGGGTGGCTCAGGCAAATGAGCTTTACGCTTATATTCGTAAAATTCGTAATGTGGGTAAAAAAATGTGGGCACTTACTGACATCATACGCAGTAATTCATACTTGATGCCCAAGTTAAGAACAGGAAAGTCGGACGGTAGCGATGCTACTAACAACGATGATTTTGTAGTTACAAACGGAGAAACGGACAACGATGAAAACTCATAGTTCATAATCTCAAATTAAATTTCAATTAACAATTTTAAAAAAAAGTTATAGCGAACGGCTCAAATTGAGTGGTTCGCTTTTTTTTTGGTGCATAGGATTGTGTGTGTGCTATACGAAAACGTCTAAAAACCTTACTTATACTTGGTTTTGAAGCTTAGCAAACTCCTCATTTGATAAGCAAACGAGTAGTTTTACTCGTTTTGAAACTCATGCTCAAGCCTATTTTTAGATGTGCTTTGGGGATAATTGCACTTTTTTTTTTGTCAAAGTAAGTGTTTCTAAAATTTTTTTTATAATTTTGCTAAGAATAATTTTAAACTATTGGCAATATTCTTAAAAACAATAAAAGTTAAAATAAGTTGTGGAACAGAAAGTAAATAGTTAACTATAAGTTGCTAATTAGCTGCACCGACCCCCAACCCCCTGAAAGGGCAGGGCTGTTAAGTTCTAATAAGATATGATAATAAACTATAAGTTATCAATTTACTGCACTGCCCCCCAACCCCCCTGAAAGGGCAGGGCTGTTAAGTTCTAATAAGATATGATAATAAACTATAAGTTATCAAT
>DZBP01000145.1 GCA_022729915.1 Draconibacterium orientale
ATAATTAATAATTAATAATTAATAATTCATAATTCATAATTCATAATTCATAATTAACGAAATTAACATAATTAACAATTCATAATTAATAATTAATTAAATGGATGATGTTTTTAAGAAAATAGGTAGTAAAATAACTCTAAGCCAAAAGATAGAGAGACGACTCGAAGCGGCAATCCGTGAGAAGAAACTCCCTATTGGTTCGAAATTACCTACCGAACGAGAGCTTTGTGAATCGTTTGGAGTAAGTCGTACTGCCTTGCGCGAAGCGTTAAGAAGGCTAAGTGCCAGAGGTTTGATTGTAATTACCAAAGGTAGCGGCATGAAAGTTACCGGTATTAAGATAGAAGAAGCTATCAGCACACTTAATTTGTATTACGACTTGCAATTTGACCGCAACTTGATAGCGCAAATTATTGAAGTACGCAAAATCTTCGAGCCTGAAATTGGTCGTTTGGCTTCTACCCAACGCACCGAAGAGGATATTCTGGAGTTATCGAACAATCTTATTCTTTTTAAAAACTGCGACCCTGACAATACGCAGCTCGAATCGGACTTAGATAATAAGTTTCACTTGCTCATGGTTAAGGCAACCCACAATCCTATCATTCAAGTAACAATGGAGCCCATCTATACGCTCTTGCCTCGTATGCGCAACCTTATTTATGCCAACATAGACGGTGAAAAGGAGATTACGTATAAGTATCATGCCGAAATGCTCGAAGCCGTTAAAGTAAAAGATCAAGAAGGCATAGTGTTAGCTACTCAAAAGCATCTTGAACGGTCGGGTGATAATTATTACAAGTATTTGCACCAGTATTTGTAGGTTTTATAGTATGCAAGACTACCCAAGTTCTAATAAGATATGATAAATAACCATAAGTTATCAATTCCCAGCACTGCCCCCAACCCACTAAAGGGGGCTTTTACAGTATGTTAGGAAAAACTCCCCCTTTAGGGGGTTGGGGGGCATTACATTAGAATATAACATTTACTAGAACTTAGGCAGCCAAGCTTTTAAACTAACTTTTTTTGTAACTTCAATTCAATGTTTTATTATCAAATTGCCTCATACTAAGCTATTTGATAATAACAGCATTGAATTGTTTGTTTTATATACTCTAATAAGATAACTTTGCCAGCGTTTTTTTTGAATCATCGATTATGTTTTTGGTAAAGTTTAACCAACAATTAAGAATGACGAACGATAATATCATCAAAGGAAGTTTAGCCATAGGAATTGCAGCCATTTTGTGGGGACTCGATGGCGTAGTATTGACGCCACGCTTGTACAATTTGCCCGTTGAGTTTGTAGTATTTGTGCTACATGCTTTGCCGTTTCTGGTTATGAATATCTTTTTGTACAAACAATACTCGTATTTGAAAGTGTTTACAAGCAAAGATGTGGTGGTTTTGCTACTAGTGGCTTTGCTTGGCGGAAGCATTGGCACCATTGCCATAGTAAAAGCATTGTTTTTGGTTAATTTCCAAGAGCTTAGTGTAGTGGTTCTTTTGCAGAAACTACAACCTTTGTTTGCCATTTCGTTGGCGGCACTCTTACTCAAAGAAAAACTGACTAAAAACTTTGGACTTTGGGCAGTTGTGGCAACATTGGCTGGCTACACATTGGCATTTGGTTTCCATTTGCCCAATTTAGAAGCCGATTCTAACAGCGTGCTGGCTGCACTTTATGCAATATTGGCAGCAATAAGCTTTGGTGGTTCAACGGTTTTTGGCAAAAAAGCACTCGCCAAATACTCATTCAAAACCATAACATTTTATCGTTATGGCTTTGCAAGTATTATGATGCTTGTTTGGATATTGGTTTTAGGGCAAATCAATCAATTTCAATTTGTTACTCAGCAAAATGCGCTTTTCTTTGTCATCATATCGCTAACAACCGGAAGTGGAGCTATTTTTCTGTACTATATTGGTTTGAATAATGTGAAAGCCATTGTATCTACTATGGTGGAGTTGCTTTATCCCATCTCTTCGGTTTTGTTCGATTATTGGATTAATGGAACAATTCTTTCGCCCGTACAATGGGCGAGTGCTATTGTTATGATTGCTGCCATTATAAACCTCAACCGCTCGCAAAGCCGATTAACCTCACAATTACTTTATCAAAAAGCCATGTCAGCCATGCGCAAAAAAGGTTAGATAATTTCACGTAAAGACATTAAAATGCAAATTGATAAATCTTTGCCTTAGCGCCTTTACGTGATATTTTAATTCTGATCACTTGAAAGGTGTATTTAGCTATATCGGTCTCCGATAAGTCGGTGGGACTGCTAAACGAGGCTCGCTCAAGTTAAAACTTTATTTTAGAAAGACTTCCTAATTCTTCAAAAGTAATTTCTACTTCGGTAATGCCCATTGCATAAGGCATAATCTCGTAGTGCTGATAAAAAAGGTACAAACCCTCTTTGGTTAAACCATAGCAACTAGGCAGCACAAATTGGAAAACTTCGTCAAAATCAAAACCATACTCAAAGTCGTTTACTCTAATTTCTCTTACCTTCTTTTCCACTAATGCTTTAAATGCGGTGGTATCGGTAACTAAATCATTCCAAGTCAATATTTTTCCTGTTTTGGTATCAAACGTATTCAATGCTTGTGTAGGACTTCCATGTGCACCACCCATAAACGTATAGCCACTGATAGCAAGGGTTAGGTATTTGCCATTGTTCAAAACCGTTTCGCTACCTGTTTGAGCTTCAAATGGTCCCATTATGTCGGAGTCGCCGTATGAATTGAAAGTATTGAAAAAGATTTCCACACCTCTTTCAAGTGTCGTATTTTGGCTTACTTCTTCTGAGCCACCTGTCAAAACTGACACTAAATAAGCCAAAGTCCATTTGGCAACACTGTCTTGAAGCGCTTTTTCGCCTTCAACAATTGATGGATATTGCAAATCAACGGTGGCGCAAGCTATTCTATCTTCTTCTTTTTCTTTGTTACAGTCGGCACCTTCTTCTTTTCTAAAAGACAATATTTCAATTTTAGGAGCTGTTTGGGCTATCTTAGCCTGTTCTATCGCTTCATTTACAAGCGTTTCTACCTCATGTCGTAGCCCCATGCCTACTTCTCCTTCAAAGTTTATCTCTATCTTTTCGGGTATTTCTGGCATTTGAGTAAGCGAATCTATTAGAACAGCTTTTAAACTTTCTAAGTTTGAAACCATTTTTCCAAATACAGATATTTCACCTTTTTGGTTTACTGTTACTACTATCGATTCCTTTTTTCCTTGACACGATATTGAAAAAAAGAATATTGCTATCAGCACTATTGCGTATTGATAAACTATTTTCATATTCATAAATTTAATAAAAGTTTTTACTCAGTTGTTTTTTTTAGTCATTTCTTATTACCGGCAAGTGATTGTATCAATTGGTTAAAATGAAAGAGAAACTTGCAGATAAGAGGTATTAAACAAAGATAGTAAGTTTTGTTTAAAAAGTGAACTAATTTTGAAAATAAATAGCAAGTAGCAAAAAAATAAACGACGAGTTATTTTGTATGTTGTTGTTTTTTAATTGTTTGAAGAGAAATGCTTTGGGAGTCTATCTCACTATTGCAAATAAAACTTCTACAAAAAAAAACGATACTACTCTGAAGTAATATCGTTTGTTTGCACGGGCAGAGAGGCTCGAACTCCCGACACCCGGTTTTGGAGACCGGTGCTCTACCAACTGAGCTACGCCCGTGTTTGCTTTGAAAAATTGATAGCGCAAAAGTAAATCTTTTTTGCTATTCTTCAAGTATTCTTTGCTTTTTTATTCAATAAAAATACAAACTGTTTTTAAACTCTTGATTTAGAGTTTGTTTATTTTTTATTTTCTTTGAAGAAAACAATTAATTCCTCTAAGTTCATCGTGTTTTGTTCACCCGAAATCATGTTTTTGAGGCTTATTGTGCCTTGTGTCATCTCATTTTCGCCTACAATTGCTACAAACGGAATGCTTTTTTTGTCGGCATAGGTCATTTGTTTTTTCATTTTGTCCGACTCGGGAAAAAGCTCGGTATTGATGCCTGCTTTGCGTAGTTTTTGTAGAATTGGCATAATGTAGGCTTCTTCTTTTGCACCAAAATTTACAAACAACAAGTCGGTAGTAGCTTGTGCCGAACTAGGAAACTGTTCCAAACCACTCAGCACGTCAAATATTCTGTCTGCACCAAACGAAACTCCTACGCCCGAAACGTCTTTTAAACCAAAAATACCTGTCAAATCGTCGTAGCGTCCACCACCACAAATGCTTCCGATAGCATAATCTTTGGCTTTTACTTCAAAGATAGCTCCGGTATAATAATTCAATCCACGTGCCAAAGTCAAATCTAATTCTACTTCGGTATTCAGCTCAATGGCAGAAAGATAATCAAAAATAGTGCGCATTTCGCTTATTCCTTTCATGCCAACTTCCGACTGCGAAAGCACTTGGCTCAATTGGTCGAGTTTCTGATAGTTATTGCCCGAAAGATTGATGATGGGTTGCAATTGTTCGATGGCATTTTCTGGCAATCCTTTTTCGCTAAGTTCTTTATTTACTGCCTCTAAACCTATTTTGTCGAGTTTATCAATGGCTACAGTAATGTCAACTATTTTGTCTTTTTGCCCAATTATTTCGGCTATTCCGCTTAATATTTTACGGTTATTGAGTTTGGTTATGGTATTTAATCCTAATTTAGAAAATACATCGCTGATTATTTGCACCAATTCCACTTCGTTGAGCAACGAATTGCTTCCTATTACATCTACATCGCATTGATAAAACTCACGATAACGCCCTTTTTGCGGTCTGTCGGCACGCCAAACAGGCTGTATTTGGTAGCGTTTGAAAGGAAATTGAATGTCGTTGCGGTGTTGAACTACATAACGAGCAAAAGGAACAGTAAGGTCGTAGCGTAAACCCTTTTCGCAGATTTGTGTGCTCAGTTTTGTTAGATTTCTTTCACTTAGCTCTGTTTCTGAAACATCACTTAAAAAGTCGCCCGAATTGAGAACCTTGAATAACAATTTGTCGCCTTCTTCGCCATACTTGCCCAAGAGTGTGGACAAATTTTCCATAGCAGGAGTTTCAATAGCTTGAAATCCATACAGTTTGAATACACTCTTGATGGTATCGAAAATGAAATTTCTTTTTGCCATTATTTCGGGCGAAAAATCTCTTGTTCCTTTTGGAATTGATGGTTTTTGAATAGCCATTGTTTAATATATACTGAATTGTTATTAGTTAAGAAAGTGCAAAAGTAAAAAGAATATTCTTTTATTGCCAATATTTTTACAAAATAAAGCACGAATGCTATTTTTTAGTTCGATAAAAATTAATCGATAATCTTAAAACTAAAAGTCATTGTATCAATCTGTATAACGTACACTTTGTTGTTAATCAACGTGTGTGCATTTTGCAAGCAATTGATACAATGACTACTCGTTAATTAGTGCTTGAAAGAAAACTATACACTTCTAGCTTTTGCCCCTAAATCCCCTAAAGGTGACTTTTTGAAACACGTTGATTTACTAATCGTTACAATAAGCACCTTTAGGGGTTTGGGGCTTTTTTTTCAAAAAGAAGGAGTTTTCTTTCAAACACTTATTAAAAGAAGATTTGCAGATATCAACAATTTAGGTTTTCTGTTTTTTCTTTTTTGCAGCCGGAAATAAAATATTATTCAAAATTAAACGATACGAAGGAGAGTTAGGGTGAAGCTCCAAATCGGTAGGTGGATCGCCTACAAAATGCTGATAATCTTCGGGGTCGTGTCCGCCAAAGAAAGTCCAAGTACCTTTTCCAAAATCACCGTGTATGTATCGGGTTTCGCTTTGCGATTTCATTTCACCCATGATAAGCACCTCAGGTTTAATAAATTCTTTGCTAAAAGAAGTCGTTTGTCCCATGAATCCTTTAATGAGATTGAAATGGTTTTGGCAGAGCATAGTAGGAATAGGGTCCCACTTAGCCGAAAATTCAAAAAGAGTGAAATAATCTTCGTTTTCTTGCACTTTGCGCGAGCGAGTAGCATCAATGTTAGAAAACTCATATTCGTAAGGATTCATGTTGATTTTGAAATTGTGAAAAGCAAGAGTTTGACTAAAATCTAGTTTTTCTTGAGCATTTCTATCGGCAGGGTCGCCGTCGAACATACTTTCGCAAATGTCGGTATTTTCAGCAGCCAAAGCAATATCATACGAATCAGTAGCAGAACACATTGCAAATAAGAAACCTCCTTGTGCAATGTATTCTTTGATAGTTTTGGCTACGAAAAGTTTTAATTTTGATACTTTTTGAAAACCCAAACGAGAAGCATCGCTTTCGGCAGTGCGTTGTTGTTCTTGATACCAAGGCATTCCTGCATAAGAGCCGTAAAATTTACCGTATTGTCCCGTAAAGTCTTCGTGGTGAAGATGTAGCCAATCGTAATCAGAAAGTTTGCCTGTAACAATTTCTTCGTCGTAGATTACATCGAAGGGTATTTCGGCATAAGTAAGTACCAGAGTAACAGCATCGTCCCAAGGTTGCTTGCCAGATGGCGAGTAAACAGCTACTTTGGGAGCTTTTTCTAGTTTAATAGCGTCCATATTTACTTCTGCACGAGCTATCTCGTTTAGAATATTAGATGCTGCGCCATCGGCTATCACTTCGTAACTTACACCACGAATCAAGCATTCTTGCTCTATCTCCTTCTGGTAAGGAATCAAAAAACTTCCCCCTCTGTAATTCAGTAGCCATTGAATATTGATGGTGTTTTGCAAAGCCCAATAAGCTATTCCGTAAGCTTTTAAATGATTCTTTTGGCTTGTTTCGTCCATAGGAATCAATATTTGAGTAGCTTTTAAATTACCAACAAACAATACGAACAATGCAAAGGCAATTAATTTCTTCATAGCTAATTCAATAATTGATAATTGATAATTATTTTTTCTGACTTTTTACTACCAAGGTGATTGGTGTCCCGATTTTTCTCTTCTTTTTTTGCGCTTGTCACGTTGCATACGTTTGTACACAACAAAGTAATAAAACAAAAGCAAAGCAACCGGAACTATTGAGTAAATTAGAATATTTCTAAAAAATTGCAACATACTGTTTTTAGACAAATCGGTATTATTTCCTCCATTTGCATTGCCCATTATTTCAGTTTGTTGAACCATATATACATTTAACGTACTAATGTCAATTTCATTGTAATTGCTTATTTCTTTTTGGATTGTTTCTATTTCGTTACTTACGGTAGCTATTTTCGATTCTAAATCGGATATTTCTATGGCAATCTTCGATTTTTCAATCAATTCCATATACCGTGCTTTGATTTCTAATTTAGAGTTCAAACGTTGGTTTAAATCACTAACGGTTTTATCTACTTTTACAACCGTTATGTCTTTTGTGTTTATTTTGTTGGCTATTTGAGTTATTTCATACACTACTTTCGAAAAATGTTGATTCGGAATACGAATAATTACTTCGTTAGATATTTTGGTTTTGAAGTTCGATTCTTTTTCTTCGGCTATGTAACCATTGAGCTTGGATACAATGCTATCTATTTTGAAAATTGCTTTGCTGTAATTGTTTACTTCTATGTTCAAATTGCCAATACGAATGGTTTTGCTGACTGCTAATTCTTCGGTTTGTGCCGACAATTGAATGCTTATTGCTATAAAAAAGCATACTATAAATGGTTTTAAAACTTTAAATGCCATAAGTTAAATTGTTATTTTTTCTGAAATGATAAATTATATATATGCAATTTTCTAAAAAATGCACTAAAAACATACTAAAATAGTTTGCAAAAATAGTTATTGTATTTATAATTAGCAAAATTATTGTTCTATTGTTCTATTGTTCTATTGTTAAATTGTT
>DZBP01000026.1:0-20604 GCA_022729915.1 Draconibacterium orientale
TAATTTTTCTTTGTACAAAGTAACTTTAAAACCATTAAAAACCTCTTCAAATTTGCACTATACTGTTCCGATTTGATTTGTAGCCACAAATTCACGAATTTAGAATAATAATTCGTTTATAATTAGTGAATTAGTGGTCAACAAATTATACAAATAAAATAGGAACGCTATATTTCTTTATTTTTCATTAATACCCCACCACTTATTGCTCAATTTTGCGTTGCCTTGTATCAATTTCAAAACTCGCCACGAAGTATTTTCTACTTTATATTCTTGAGGAATTTCCTTCTTTTTTAATTCAATTTCTTCATCTATAACTATTTGCACCGAATTGAGCACTATTTCGGTATCGAAACCACTCAGAATCATGCTTCCAGTATCTTGCGCTTCGGGGCGTTCCATCGATTGACGGATAGAAATAGCCGGAAAGTTTAAAATAGCAGACTCTTCGCTTATCGTTCCGCTATCGGATAAGGTACATTTTGCATTTTTTTGAAGAGAAATATAATCGAAAAAACCAAAAGGTTTTAAGAATTGTATGTTTGAATTTGTTTCAATGTTTTGAAGTTTTTCCAATCGCTTACGTGTACGCGGGTGAGTTGAAACAATGATAGGAAGCGAATAATTAGCCTCTAAATCATTGAAAAGTGTTAAAATTTTTCTTAAATTCTGTTCCGAATCTACATTTTCTTCTCTGTGAAAACTGGCTACAAAATAATTTTTTGCTTCCAGATTCAGCTTTTCTAAAATGGTTGAATTTTCTATTTTGTTTTTAAAATAATTCAAAACTTCGGGCATAGGCGAACCGGTCAAATAAATTCGATTGTGAAGCAAACCTTCAGCAAGTAAATGTCTTCGGGCATTTTCGGTATAAACCAAATTAAAATCAGAAAGATGATCTACTACTTTTCGGTTAATTTCTTCGGGCACATTCAAATCAAAACTACGATTTCCAGCTTCCATGTGAAAAATCGGAATGTGCATTCGTTTAGCTATATACGATGATAAACTCGAATTGGTATCGCCCAAAATCAGCAGTGCATCGGGTTTTTCTTTGAATAAAACTTCTTCGGTTTTTTTGATAACATCGCCAACCGCACTTCCTAAACTTTGAGTATCAATATTTAGAAAATAATCCGGTTTTCTGATTTCCAAATCTTCAAAAAACACTTCATTAAGCTCATAATCATAATTCTGTCCGGTATGAACTAAAATATGAAACATGTATTTATCCAAAAGAGGTATTACTCTCGAAAGTCTGATTATTTCAGGTCTTGTTCCTACAACAGTCAGAATTTTTAATTTATGTTCTTTCATTAATTTAATTGTTAAAACATTGATTTTGTTCAAATTAAAAAAATATTTTCGATAAGTATTTTCACAGCTTCGCCTCCTCAGTCCCATTTTATTAAGAATGAATAAGCTGTTATTTTAAAACAAAATTAACTATTTTTCACAAATAAACAAACTTATTTAATTCCGTATTTTTGTGTCTGATTGATTTATGTTTATAAGTAACGAATAACCAATGTTTTCAATTCGAAGAAGCAATTGTTTTTTACCAGAAATTGTAACAATTTCGCCCATAACACCCGATAAAATGCCTTTGATTATTTCTACTTTTTGCCCTATTTTGAAATTAATGGTGCTAATTTCAAACTTTATTTCATTATGTAAAGTCCTCCTAATTGCTTCGATTTGATATTCAGAAATAGGAATAGCTTTGCCCTCAAAGGTTATAAATTTTACGACACTTTTCACAGTTAAAACGTCTAAAAATTCCCTTTCCGAAACAAAAACAAAAAGATAAGAATTAAATAAAGGAACTTCTACAATCTTCTTTCTATCAGACCATTGGCGCATAGTTTTTATTAATGGACAATAATTTTGGATTCCCTTTACTGAGAGTTCAAATGCTACCTTTTTTTCATTTCTAGGCTTAGTATAAATAACATACCATTTATATTCTGGCGTTGCATTCATGCCAACTTTTTCATTATTTTATTTATACGAGTAAAGAATAAAAAATAGTCAAATATAACGCTTTGACAAAATTGAAAAAAAAATACAAAGCAGATTAACAATAAATAAGAAAAATAAAAATTATTTTATTCACTTTAACATCAAACTATAATACGGTATTATTTTTCAAATCGTTTTGAATTATCTCCAATTTTAAAAGTAAATTTTTTAAGTTTTGACCCGCTAAACGAGTTGTATTATGCGAATGATATTCAACAATTTTGCTTACTAACTCGTTGCCCTTTTCAAAATATTGCTCGTAATTCAAATCGCGGTTATCTGCCAGAATTTTAAAATAATCTCCCATATCAATGGTTTTAACCATTTCTTCCTGACTCACAAGTGTTTCGTAAAGTTTTTCGCCATGTCGAGTTCCAATTACTTTTAGTTCGCTTTCTGAATTATATAACTCTTTCATAGCCAAAGCTAAATCACCAATGGTCGAAGCTGGAGATTTTTGAACAAAAATATCGCCTTGTTCACCATTCTGAAAAGCAAAAAGCACCAAATTTACAGCATCTTCGAGCGTCATCATAAAGCGAGTCATATCGGGATTGGTAACTGTAAGTGGCTTATTTAGCTTTATTTGCTCCATAAAAAGCGGAATTACAGAACCTCTCGAAGCCATCACATTTCCGTAGCGAGTTCCACAAATTATGGTATCGGTTTCAGTTAAATTTCGACTTCGAGCTACAAACAATTTTTCCATCAATGCCTTAGTCATTCCCATAGCATTTACAGGATAAACAGCCTTATCGGTACTGAGACAAATCACTTTTTTCACACCACAACTTATTGCAGCACGCAAAACATTTTCTGTACCCAAAACATTGGTTTTCACTGCTTCGAGGGGAAAAAACTCACATGAAGGCACTTGTTTCAAAGCAGCTGCATGAAAAATATAATCTACATCGCGCACAGCTGTTTCTACCGAAGCAAAATCACGAACATCGCCAATGTAAAATTTTACCTTTTTATTATTCATTTTGCGCCGCAAATCGTCCTGTTTTTTTTCATCGCGACTAAAAATGCGAATTTCCTTTATTTCGCTGCTAATGAATCTATTCAATACAGCTTTTCCAAAAGAGCCGGTTCCACCAGTAATAAGTAATATTTTACCTGAAAACATATTTTATTATTTTCCTAATTAATTTTTTAAAAACTAAAAAAACAAATAATCTCAATTATCTATTTTTTTTATTGAAAAGAAATTTCCACCATTTATTCTTTTCATCTTCTTTAAAGTACTCGTAACCATAGCCATAACCGTAACCGTAGCCATAACCGTAACCGTAACCGTAACCATAACCGTAACCGTAACCATAAAGTTTTGATTGTTTTATTCCATTAAATAATATAACGGTTTGTCCAATATTATTTTCATTAATCTCCTCTAAAACAGCTTTCAAAGCTCGTTTTTGGGTGTGATTTTGGCGTGCAACAAAAATATTTATATCGCTGTGCTTTGCCAAAAGCAAACCATCGGCTACAACACCTATCGGAGGCGAGTCAATAATAATGCAATCGTATTTTTCTTTTAAAATTCTAAATAACTCATTATTTTTTTCTGAAGCAATAAGTTCTACTGGATTTGGTGGCACAGGACCAGCTGGGTAAATATCTAAGTTCTCTATTTCTGAATGATAAACAATTTCATCGAGCGTAGAATGGTTTATCAAGTACGTAGAAAGTCCAATTTCATTGGTAAAGTCAAATGCTTTTTGAATTTTTGGTAACCGCAAATCAAAGCCCAAAAGACAAGTTTTTTTGCCAAATGATGCAAAAACCGAAGCCAAATTTATCGAATTAAAAGTTTTACCTTCTTTGGACATAGTAGAAGTAACTAAAATAACAGTTTTTTCTTGCCCTTTGATATAAAATTGCAAATTTGTATATAGCGAACGAAACGATTCAGCAATCGTTGATTTTGGTTTTTCCACAAAAACTTTAGTAATCGGCTCTTTGTACTGAATAATCCCAGCAATAACAGGTTTATTTGTCAATTTTTCTATCTCAGACTTACTCATAATTTTATCAAGCAAAAGCATCTTGAGGTAAAGAAAAATGGTCGGAAGCGACACGCCTAAAATTAAAAATATCAAATAAATAATCCGGTGTTTTGTAGATACTTTAACAGCTATGTCTGGTCGAGCAAAATCGACTACATTGCTACTTGGCGTGTTCGAAGCTTTAGCTATTTGAGCCTCAGCTCTTTTTTGAAGTAAAAAATTGTAAATTTCGTCATTCAACTTAAATCTCCTCTCAAAACCAAACAACATTTGCTGTGTTTTAGGCAATTTCTCAGCTTCAGTTTCCAATTCATTTACGCGTTTGCCTACACTTTCAAAATTAATTAGAGTAGCAGCAATAATATTATTTACATTACTCTTAATCAACTGTTTAGTATTTTCAATTTTTGATTCAACAGTAAGTACAGCTTGCGATTTTTCACCCGCTGACTGGTTTAAAGTCAATCTCTTTGATGTCAATTCAATCAAATCCAATACCAGCTTATTTAATGCTACATCAGTAATTCCCATAGTAGAGGGCACCATTAAATCGTCTAAGTTTTTATTCTCTCCTATTGATTTAAGTAAGTACTCATAATACTTTGATTGAGTGAGCAATACTGCTCTATCTTTTTGTAGTGAAGTCAAGCGTTCAAATAATTGCTCTGAGTGTGAGGTTATATCCATAATTTTGTTTTTGCTTCTAAAATTTTGAAGTTCATTTTCGGCAAAAGACAAAGAATCGGAAATATCAAGTAATTGATTATCAATAAATATTATAGTATTATTTGCAATTTTATTTTTCTTTTCCAAATTATTATCAATATAAACCTCAGTTAGTTTATTTAAAAAAGCTGCAATTTTTTGAATATTAGCACCTTTCAAAGACAATTCCAAAACATCAATTTCCTTATCTACTTGCTCAATACTCAAAGCAGATTTATATTCTAAAGTGAGGTCATTGAGTTGATTACAAATAAAAAAGTAAGATAGTCGGTTATCAATCGCAGCAGTCTCAATTCTATGATTTTTAATGATTTTAAATTTAAAATTTTCATGTTCTATTACTTCTCCAAAAGTATAAGTTCCTGAAAAAGAAAAATCATTTAATGCCGAAATAATTTCGTGTTTTGTATAAGAATAAGTCATAGCATTTTCGGCAAATACTTTAAGATAAAACGAATTTTCTGGTAAAAGTTTTACCTGAAATGCTACACCAACTAATTGTTTAGCAGAAGAATCAAGTTGTACTAAAAAAGGATTACTTAAATAAGTTTCTCGTGGTGTATATTCATCGTCAACGTAATAAGATACAAAAAAATCTAGATTTTTAAGAGTCGATTCAATCATAGAATAAGATTGAAGCAATACTTTTTCATTCATTATATTTTTTTTGTCGGAAAACAAATCCATTTCTCCCAAAACTTTTTCGGTAGAAAAGGAATTAGATGTTTCTTGTACCATTAGAGTAGTTTTCACTTCATAGATAGAAACATTAAATTTGGTAAAAATAAATGCCAAACCAAAAGCTAAAACAACAAAAATAACATAAAGATACCAATTTTGAAGCATCTTAAAAAAGAAAGCAATAAAATCAAAACTTTCTTCCTCAAATTCATATAGTTGTTTATTTTCCAAAGTTATAAATAATTATTGTTTTGAATATGTAAAAATAACTAAAAGTGATGTAATAGTAGCTAAAACAATAGAAACAGTACTCATAAAAGGAAACGATTCTTGCTCCCAAAAAACAGCTTTCAATGGTTCTACATACACCAAATCATTGGGTTGTAAATAAAAAATTGGGTTTTCGAGTGCATTTGCTTTCGTTAAGTCTATAATAAATACTTGGTTTTCATCATTATTTCGTCTAACAATTTTTACGTTGTTTCTATCAGCCTGTTTTTTCAAATCGCCAGCTAAACCAAGCAATTCATAAATAGAAATTCTATCTTCGTAGGTCAATTCATACCTTCCGGGCTTATTCACTTCGCCCAAAATTGTAATGTACCCATTAGCCAAACGCACGTTAACTTTTACCTGATTAAAAAAATTTGCATACTTAAAATTAATGGTATCGTAAGCTTGCGATAGTGATTTTCCAACAATCTGCAATTTACCTATGTGAGGCAAATTAATAAATCCCTCATTATCAATAAAATAAACATCTTTGTATTTAGCACCAACTCCTTGTACATTTTGCATTTGTAGGTTTCCTGAAAGCGCAATCTGAGTTTCAGTATCAAGACTTTCAACACTTACATACAAATTGTCGCCATTTTGTAACAAGTATTCATGGCTTTTGCTAAAATATTTGCTTGTTAGTGTATCGTGATTCAAATCCTGCAAATACGTAACTTTTTTAGAAGGAATGCACGAATAAAGAGTTAATAGTAAGACAATTAAATACAATAAGTTTCGTTTCTTCATATATAATTTTGCGTAAGAAAATCCAAAAATCAGCATTAGTTATGTATTAACTTTTTCAAATACAAAGATAAAATATTAAACTATATTAACAATAAATTTGTCGAAATTCTTGAATTTTTAACAAAAAAAGGCATAATATTTAAATTCTATTTGCTATAAAATTCAATCAATAAATCAGTTAAAATTACAAATTGAAAAGAAAAATATTTGATAAATAAAATAAACCTCTATTTTTTAACTCAAAAAAATAAAATATCATTTTTTTTTATATCTTTGTGAGACGCATTTATGTTTTTGATAGAAAAAAAATAATAAAGTTATATGGTGAAAAATTAAAAATTAACAATGTATATTTTCCAAATTTTAGTACAAAAAAAATAATATTTAAAATTTATCAAAAAAAAGGGAACATTTTTGTAATCCTTTATTATTTTTACAAAAAGAAGTAAAATTTTGCTTTTTTTTGAATATTAATTTTTTAAAAAAAATAAACTAATATATTTAATTTCAACAAGATAATGCAATTAAACGAATTTGCAAAAACAATAAAAAAAAATTTCAAACATACTCCTACTTCCGACCAAGAACTGCTCATTGAAAAACTTAGTGAGTTCATTCTCAGTAGAAAAACGAGTGAAGCATTTATCTTGAAAGGTTATGCCGGAACAGGAAAAACAACGCTTATGAGTGCTCTGGTAAAGTCATTACCTGCTATTAAAGTAAAATCAATTTTACTTGCACCAACTGGTCGCGCTGCCAAAGTTTTAGGGCAATATACCGAAAAACCTGCTTTTACTATTCACAAAAAAATTTACAAACAACAAAGTTCTTCCGATGGTTTTGGCAAATTTGTTTTAAGCAATAATTTATATAAAGACACCTTATTTATTGTAGATGAAGCTTCTATGATTTCAAATCAATCTACCGAAGGTTCTGTTTTCGGAAGCGGACGTTTGCTCGATGATTTGGTGTATTACATTTATCAAGTGCCAAGCTGTAAGCTACTATTAATAGGCGATACAGCACAATTGCCTCCCGTTCATTTATCAATTAGTCCGGCATTAGAATACCGTGAAGTAGCCAAATATGGCTTAGATGTTTTTGAAATAGAACTTAAACAAGTCGTTCGGCAAGCAAAAGAATCTGGAATTTTAAAAAATGCAACTTATCTACGCGAAATTTTACCAGATTATAAAGATACAGAATACCCGTTTTTTGATATTGAAAATTTTGTTGATGTAAAAAAAATTTCGGGAAATGAGCTAATTGAGCAAATAGCAAGTTGTTATGACAAAGACGGACTAGAACAAACAATGGTAGTTACTCGGTCTAACATGCGGGCAAACAGATACAACGAAGGCATAAGGCGTACCATTTTATGGCGCGAAGAAGAAATAGCAGTTGGTGATATGCTAATGGTTGTAAAAAACAACTATTTTTGGGCAGAAAATGTTGATTCAATGGATTTTATAGCTAATGGCGACATAGCAGAAATAACGCGAATTATAAAATACGAAGAACAATATGGCTACCGTTTTGCTCGAGTAGAACTAAATTTTTCAGACTATGCAAATGCAGAATTTGAAGCAATTATATTTTTAAGTACTTTGTTTTTAGGTGCTGCTTCACTTTCGTATGAGCAAAGTACCGCTTTTTACCGAAAAATAGAAGAAGACTATTCTACTGAAAAAACAAAAAGTGCAAGGTACAAAAAAATAAAAGAAAACCAGTATTTTAATGCACTTCAAGTAAAATTTGCCTACGCTGTAACTTGCCACAAAGCTCAAGGCGGTCAATGGAAAAATATTTTTATTGACCAAGGCTATCTAGTTAAAGATATGCTAAATAAAGATTTTTTACGCTGGCTTTATACTGCGGTTACAAGGGCAACAGAAAATCTTTATTTGGTGAATTTTAATAAGGAATTCTTTGAACAAAAGAACTAGCTTCAATGTTTATTTCTGACGCGAACCTTTTTGTAATCAAATAATTTTTAAATGCTTAGCAAATAAAATATACAATTAAATTTAGTTTACAGCTTAATTTAATACTAAATTATAAATTTTTAAGTAATAATAAATGTTTGCAATTATAGATATAGAAACTACAGGTTTGAAAGCTTCTCTGGAAAAAATAACAGAGATAGCCATCTATATCTACGATGGAAATCAGGTAATTGACCGTTTTGTGAGTTTGATAAACCCCGAAAGAAATATTCCTTATCAAATAACTAAAATAACTGGAATTTCAAATCAGATGGTTGCAAATGCACCAAAGTTTTATGAAATAGCGAAAAAAATATTGGAACTTACAGAAAATAAGATATTTGTAGCCCACAACGTACAATTCGATTATGGCTTTATAAAAGAAGAATTTAAACGTTTGGGATATAATTATCAACGCAAAACAATTTGTACCGTAAAACTTTCTCGCAAATTAATACCAAACTTACCTTCATACAGCTTGGGTAATCTGTGCCAAAGTTTGGATATTCCAATTTTGAATAGACACAGAGCTGCCGGCGACACAGAAGCCACCGTGAAACTTTTTGAAAAATTACTTAAAATAGATATTTCGCAGAAGCCCATTTTATCGCATCTTGCGGCTACAGAAAACGGATTGCATCCTGATTTAAAACCCGAAACAATCGAAAATTTGCCCGAAAAAGAAGGCGTTTATTATTTTTACAATCAATATAAAAAACTAATTTATATAGGGAAAAGTATAAATATAAAATCTAGAATAAAGCAACATTTGGCAAATAATTCAACTCCAAAAGCCATCGAAATGAAAAGTAAAATTGTAGATATCGACTACGAATTGACTGGAAATGAATTAATTGCACTATTATTAGAATCCGATGAAATAAAAACACATCTTCCTATATACAATCGTTCACAGCGCAGAGTGAATGCACATTACGGCATTTTTTTTCATTTCGATGCCAATGATTATCTATGTTTCAAGCTTGCAAAAAACGATTCAAAGGAAATTCCGCTTACCTCATTTAGCACCCTCGATGCAGCCAAAAACCACCTTGAACGATTGACTGAAAAGTTTAAATTATGCCAGAAAATGAATGGTTTATACAATCATTCAGGCTCTTGTTTTCATTACGAGATAAAACAGTGCAAAGGTGCTTGCATAGGAGTAGAAAGCGCAAACGATTACAATCAAAGAGCAGAAAAAGCGTTACAAACATTTGAATTTGAAAACGAAAATTTTCTGGTAATTGGTAAAGGCAGAAGCGATGAAGAAAAATCGGTTGTGCGAGTAGCCAATGGAAAATATATTGGTTTTGGATATATCGATTCGAATGTGGTAACCAATGATTTAGAGATTCTTTTTGATTGCATAAAAGCGCGGCAAAACAACCGAGATGTGCAAGTAATCTTAAAAAATTATATCGAAAGCCATGATGTAGAAAAAATAATTATAAAAGATTAATAATAAAACACAATAAAAAGAATATGAAAATAATAGCAATAGGCAGAAATTATGCCGAACATGCCAAAGAACTTGGCAATTTAGTGCCCAAAGAAACTGTTTTTTTTATGAAACCAGAAACGGCTTTGATTAAAAACAATCAAGATTTTTATTATCCCGATTTCACTACCGATTTGCATTACGAAACGGAGTTTGTAGTAAAAATCAGCCAAGTAGGTAAAAACATTCAAGAGAAATTTGCACATAGATATTACGATGACGTAACTATGGGCATCGACTTTACAGCCAGAGACTTACAAAGAAAATGCAAAGAAGAAGGTTTGCCTTGGGAAGTTGCAAAAGCTTTTGATGGCTCTGCGCCGATAGGAAAATTTGTGAGCAAGGAAAAGTTTTTGGATATAAACAACATCAACTTTAGCCTGAAAATTAATGACGCTCTTCGCCAACAAGGTAATACTGGCGATATGATTTTTTCAATAGACAAACTTATAGCTTATGTTTCGCGCTTTGTAACCCTAAAAATAGGCGATTTGCTATTTACAGGCACTCCTGCCGGAGTAGGTCCCGTTAAAATAGGCGACCATTTGCAAGCCTTTTTGGAAGGTGAAAATTTACTCGATTTTAATGTAAAATAACTCAAAGTAAATGCTATAATTTGCTAATTATTAGAAAATTACAGCATTTTAAATAATTTATATACTTGCCAAATAATCTGCCACAACAAAAGTACTACCCCCAATAAATATAAAATCATTTTTTTCTGCTTCAAGCGTAGCAGCATTAACTGCCTCAATAACAGAATTATATGCTTTTCCTTCTAAATTAAACTTTTCCGCCATTTCTTTCAAAATCTGTTGGTCAAGTGCTCTAGGTATTGAGGCTTTAGTAAAATAATATTTTGCATGCAAAGGCAACATAGAGAGTACTTTAGATACGTCTTTGTCATTAACCATTCCAAGTACAAAATGTAATTTTTTAAATGCAGTTTGCAATATTTGTTCTAATACAAACCGTATTCCTGCTTCATTATGTCCAGTATCACAAACAGTTAATGGATTATTGCCCACAATTTGCCAACGACCTTTTAGACCGGTAAGTTTTGCAGCATTTTCTAAAGCTCTGTATAAAATTTCTGAAGTTATAGTTTTTTCAATAAGTTTTTTTGTATTCAATATTTCCACAGTTTGCAAAATAGTTAAAATATTCTCTTTTTGGTAAAAACCTAGTAAATCAAACTTTAAATCTTTAAATATCAATATTTTAGACATTGTTATATTAAAACTTTGTTTGCCTTCAGTTGTAAAAAAAGCAGAAGTACATTCAAAATTTTGGTCAGCAAAAAATAGTTCGGCATTATATTCTTTAGCTTTATTCAAGAAAACATTTTCGGTCTCTTTTTGAGTTTTACCTATAATAATGGGAACATTAGGCTTAATTATTCCGGCTTTTTCAGCAGCTATGAGTTCAAGTGTGTTTCCTAGAAATTGTACGTGGTCAAAATCAATATTTGTAATAATCGAAAGAAGTGGATTTATAATATTTGTAGAATCGAGCCTCCCTCCCATTCCTACTTCAACTACCGCAATATCAACCATTTGGTCAGAAAAATACTGAAAAGCCATTGCAACAGAAATTTCAAAAAAAGAGGGATTAAGTTCTTCCATTATTTGTTTGTTTGTTGAAACAAAATCTGTTACAGCTTGCTCTGAAATCATATCGCCATTAATTTTTATACGTTCTCTGAAATCAATTAAATGAGGCGAAGTATAAAGCCCAACCTTATAACCTGCTGACATTAAAATAGCTGCAAGTGAGTGAGAAACAGAACCTTTACCATTTGTGCCAGCAACATGAATGGTTTTAAAATTTTGGTGTGGAAAACCAAAATACTTATCGAGAGCCAAAGTGGTATTCAAATCAGCTTTATAGGCAGATGCACCAATTCTCTGAAACATAGGTAATTGGTTAAATAAAAATTCTGTCGTTTCTTTATAGGTCATAAAAAGCAAAAATTAGTGATTTTCAAAAAATGATTCTATCGCTTTCATAAAATATTCGGGTGCATCGGTAGGTCTTCGAGTGCTTTCGCTAACAAAAACAAGCTCCACTTTGCCTGTTACTATTAGTTTTCCGGCTTCATTGTGTATTTCATGCTCAAATTCGAGTCTTTTTGATGGTTTTTTGCGCATAAAAGTAGTTACAATGAGCAAATCGTCGTAAAAAGCAGGCGAATGGTAGCGTATTTCCATACTTCTAACAGGCAACATGATACCTTGTGCTTCCATTTCGCGGTAGGTCATACCATATTCGCGTAACATATTTGTTCTGCCAATTTCAAAAAATTGAGCATAATTTCCATAATAAACGTAACCCATTTTATCGGTTTCGCTGTATCTTATTCTTACTTCGGTAGTTGCTGAAATCATTTTGCTAAAATTAAATTTTATGCAAAAATATATTTTAAAAATAAGCTTTCAAAAATATTTGACTACTTAAGAAGAAAACTCAACGCAAAGCTTTGTATATAAGCAAAGTAAAATAATCAAAAAAATCGGAAAGTGCTTACATTAAGATAGCTTAAATTTAATGCAGACTTAAAAAAGATTAAATTATTTAGAATCGTTTTAAATAACAGAAAAAGTATTCTATTTTTGCAAAAAAACAACAAAATAAAACTTATGACAACAAAAATAATAAATGAACTTTTTTTCAACCGTAATCTGATATTAATTTTATCAGTTTTTGCCGGTTTTCTTTTTGGTGATTTTGCATTTTTTACTAAAGATTATGTTTTTTCACTACTGATATTAATTATGATTTTTTCTTCCTCGGGTATTCCTACAAGGTCAATTTTTCCATTAAAAAGTGTTTTGAAACCAATGTTTAGAGGCATTTTGCTAAATTATGTAGTCTTTGGACTAGTAATGATAAGTTTAGCTTATTTCCTAATTTCCGACAAAAATATATTTTACGGTTTTGTAGTAATTGCTGCAACACCTCCTGGAGTAATTATTTTGCCCTTTACAGTAAAATCAAAAGGCGACTTAAAATACTCAACCTTAGGACTTTTAGCAGGTTTTTTGGCTTCAATAGTTTTAACTCCACTTATCATTGACCTTTTTACCGAAAATGCAAGCATTAGCTCTATTGAATTAGTGTTTTTGATGGTTAAAATGGTGATAATTCCTTTGTTACTTTCACGATTGCTATTTATTCCAAAAATAGCTAAAATTAGTAATAAAATAAAAGGAAGAGCAACCGATTACAGCTTTGCCATAATAATTTTCACGGCTGTGGGTATGAATAGAAGTATTTTTTATAGTAATGTTAACATGCTGATTTCAGCAAGCTTAGTGCTTATTATCTCAATGTTTGTTTTAGGTGCAATTTTCTATTTTATCAGAGAAAAGCAATCAAATAAGCCTGAAATAGTAACTAGTGAAACATTATTACTCACAATAAAAAGTTCGGGTTTTGCAGTTGTAACCTCTCTTGAACTTTTTGGTAAAGCTGCCACCATTCCAGCAGCACTTTTAAGCATTTTTGTTTTGCTTTTTGTGTTAGCTTTCAGTGTTTTCAAAAGCATAAAAAGCTAAAAAAAGAAATAATTGGAAAAAATTTCAATTACTATATTTAGATTTTTTTTGAAATTTAAAAAAAATTAAAAGTGCCTTAAATTGCTTAACAATAGCCATTAGAATACCAAATAATTTATTACAGTATTAATTTTGAAAACACAAAATTAATTAATTATAAGAATTTAAGCATTTTTGTATAGTAAGCTGTAAATTAAAAATTTAACAAAGTAGATGTAGTTAAAGCTTTAAATATCAGAGTTTTTATACCTATAAAAAATTAAAATATTTTGAGTATAAATGAAAAGGCATTTTTTTACAATTCGAAAAATCAATAAAACGATGAAAAGCAGATGTATATGAAAAAAATTTTAAGGTATAATTTATTTTTTTGAAAATTTTTCTAAAAAAATTTCGTTATTTCAGAAAAAAATTGTAATTTAGTTTAGAAAATTTAAGAAGCGCAAAAATAAAAGGCTAGAAGCTTAAATTTCATTGAAAAATTTGATTTTAAAACAAGAAAATCGGTATTTCAAAAAACTATAAAATACTATTAAAAAAATTGCATTACTAACATATCTAATTACTTATTAAAAAATTTTATCGTTATGAAAAAATTTAAAGTTGCCCTCGTTTTCATCAGCATCATCTCAATTGCTTTTGTATTAAATTTAATTGCGCAATCAGTTGATAGTAATATCTTTGACCGCATTCACAGAGAATTAGATTCAAAGGATATGAATACGATTACAAAAGCTGATGACTTTTTGAAACAAGCTGATAACAAGTTGAAAGAAGTGGAAAAAGAAGAGAAATCTTTTGAGAAATTTTTCCCAAAAAAAGCAAATAAAGGTGAAAGAAAAGCGGTAGATGCTAAGATTTTGCGAATTGAAGCTGCTGATTTGCGTGCCAAATCGTACAGTGCAAAATTTAAAGTTTACAAAGCAAAACTAGAAAGTGTGAAATTTGAGTATCCAGCTGACGAAGAGCGCGCAAAAGAGCTATTGTCGGAAGCAGAAAAATCGTTGAATACCGGAAATTCAAATTTGAAAAAATACATGGGTGTAAAAAAATCGGATTTAAAAAACGAACAATATGCCAAAATACAAAAAGATTTAGCTAAAGTACTTGAACTTCAACAATATGCACTTGACAAAACAGCCGAAGCATTTGAAATTTGGTTCCAACAAGATGAGAAAAAAATGAAGGAAATGGCAGAAAAAGACGCTTGGGCTAATGCACAAAACAGCAATACAATTAGTGCTTACGAAGCTTATTTGAGCAAATTTCCTTATGGTCAATACGCAGGCGAAGCTAAAACAAGAATCAAACAACTAGAAGAAGAACAACGACTTGCTGACGAAGAAAGAGCAAAAAATGAATCGGCTGTTAAAGAAAAAGCAACAGGCGTTTGGTTTGAAGTACAAGTAATGGCAGTTACAAAGCAAGCTAAACCAGAGGTAATCAACAGAGTATATAAAGGTAGCGAATCAGTACGCGAATTTCAAGAAGACGGTTGGTTTAAATACTCAGTTGGAAAGTTCCAAACCTATAAAGAAGCTCGTGAATTTAGGTCTTCAACTGGAGTAAAAGGTGCTTTTGTAGTTGCTTTCCAAGATGAACAACCAATAAAAGTGCGAGATGCAAAAAAATTGTCAAAATAAATGGCTCTCAAAATAAAAATAAACTATTAGACAAATTTTCAATAATTAAAAACCTGCTTGTTTATATTAACGTAGCAGGTTTTTTATTTTTTAGAATACCTAAAAAATTATTTTCATTACTTTTTATTTTTATAATTCGGATAAACGTTTATTTTTGTGATAAGAATTTATTTGCTCTAATGTGAAACAAAAGTAAAAAACGAAATACTCTCCGTTTTGCGCAAAAACAATAAATAATATGAAACAACTTTTACGAACTATACCCTTTTTAGTACTAATTACATCGTTTTTGGTATATTTACAAATAGAAAATACTATAGACGCAAAAGGAAAATCGGACAACAAACCTCCATTTTATTACTCTGAAAATAAATGGATTGACTCCGTATTCAATAGCCTTAGTCTCGACGAAAAAATAGGACAAATGTTTATGATGTCCACAACCTCATTAACACCTGAAAATTCGAAAAAGTACATAAAAAAACTTATAGAAACAAACAAAATAGGCGGTTTGCTGTTTATGCAAGGCGGTCCGGTGTCGCAAGCAAAACTTACAAATTACTATCAATCAATAAGTAAAACACCCCTTTTTATAGCTACTGACGGTGAATGGGGTTTAGCGATGCGTTTGGATAGTATTCAAACCTTTCCGCGCCAGATGTTAATGGGCGCAATCTATGACGAAAGTTTGATTTATGAAATGGGCGCCGATGTTGGCAGGCAATGCAAAAGACTTGGCGTTCATATTAACTTTGCGCCGGTGGTAGATGTGAACATCAATCCAAAAAATCCGGTTATAAATAGTCGCTCTTTTGGTGAAAATCCGGCAAATGTAGCAAGCAAAGGAATAGCGTATATGCTTGGAATGCAAGACAATGGGATAATAGCCACAGCCAAACATTTTCCCGGACATGGCGATACAGAAATGGATTCGCATAAAGGTTTGCCCGTAATTTCACACAGTTTAGAACGCATAAAAAGGGTAGAGTTATTTCCATTTATGCAACTCATAGACAATGGTTTAGCAGCTATAATGGTAGGTCATTTGCACGTTCCGGCTCTTGACAATAACCCAAATTCAATTTCTTCACTTTCAAAACCAATAATTACGGATTTGTTGAAAAATGAGATGAAATTTGAAGGTTTAATCATCACCGATGCCATAGGAATGAAAGGAGTAGCTGAATTAAACGAACCTGGCGAATCGGACTTGAAAGCCATTTTGGCTGGAAATGATATTGTGTTGATGTCCAAAGATATAACCAAAGCAATTGATTTGATTAAAAACGCAATAAACGAAAAAAAAATTACTGAGGCTGAAATAAACAAAAGATGTAAGAAAATATTAAAAGCAAAATATTGGGCAGGGTTATCGAAATATAAACCGGTAGAAATAAATAATTTAATAACGGATTTAAATTCAGAACAGTCAAAACTCATCAATAGAAAACTAGTAGAAAACTCGCTCACGTTAGTAGAAAATAAAAATCAAATTTTGCCAATAAAAGACCTTGATAAACAAAAAATTGCAGCCATTCAAATAGGTGATGGAAACCCAGAAGGTGCTTTTTTGAATTATTTGAAGCTTTATGACAATCTTGATATTTTTGCCATTGACCGCAAAGCTCCTGAAACAGATTTTGAAACATTGCGAAAGAAACTTTCTAATTATGACCTTGTTATAGTTGGGCTTACCAATACTCATTACTATCCAAACACTTACGGTACTCGAAAAGAAAGTATAAATTTTATAAATACTTTGGCAAAAGAAAAAAAAGTAATCTTTAGTTTATTTGCCAATGCTTATGCACTCGAAAAATTTCAATTGGAAAATCTTCAAAGTATTTTGATAGGCTACAACGACGATGATTTGACACAAGAACTTGCTGCTCAATTGATTTATGGCGGAATATCAGCAAAAGGCAAACTTCCGGTTTCGATAGGAAATTATTATCCAGCAGGTTATGGAATTATAACCAACGAAAAAATAAGATTTAAGTATTCTATTCCCTTAGAATTAGAAATTGATATAGAGAAACTAAAAAAGATAGACACATTAGCCGAAAATGCGATAAAAAATGGAGTTTTTCCGGGTTGTGAAGTCCTTTTTGCAAAGAATGGAGTGGTTTTTTTTCACAAGTCGTATGGTTTTCATACTTACAGCAAAGAAAAAGCCGTAAAAAATGATGATATTTACGATTTGGCTTCTGTTACAAAAGTTATAAGCACGCTTCCAGCCATTATGAAACTCTACGACCAAAAAAAAGTGTTTCTAAATGGAAAATTGGGAAATTATATACCCGAATTGGTTGGTACAAACAAAGCAAACTTGCTAATAAAAGACATTTTGACACATTCGGCTCGCCTCAAAACGTGGGTGCCTCTTTACAGCCGAACAAAAGACAGCACTGGTGGCATTTTTTTAAGTCCTGAACTTTATAGCCACGAAAAAACCGAAAAATTTCCAAAACAAGTTGCCGAAAATTTATATATTACAGATAAATACAAACAAGAGCTTTTTGATAAAATTTATAAAACAGAATTACTCAGCAAAAAAAAATACAGATACAGCGATTTAGGATTTTACTTGCTCCAAAAACTTGTAGAAACAAGTACTTCAGAAAATTTAGATGATTTTGTAACTGAAAATTTTTACGAAAAATTGGGAGCCACTACGCTAGGCTACAATCCATTAACAAAATTTTCAAAGGAAAAGATTATTCCAACAGAAAACGATACACTCCTTAGAAAGCAACTTGTACAGGGGTATGTCCATGACTTTGGAGCAGCCGTTTTGGGAGGAGTTGCCGGTCATGCAGGATTGTTTTCAAATGCAAACGATTTGGCTAAAGTTATGCAAATGTACCTTCAATTTGGGAAATATGGAGGATATCAGTATATTGATTCAACTACTATAATCACTTACAACACAATGCCTTACAAGCAACAACACAACCGAAGAGCTTTAGGGTTTGACAAGCCTCCTTTGAACAGTGCGCTCAAATCGGCAAATAGCTGGTTACCAATTGAAAGCTTTGGGCACACGGGATTTACCGGAACAATGGTTTGGGCTGACCCAACAACGGAAATTGTTTATGTTTTTTTATCGAATAGAATTTATCCAAGCGTTGATAATGAGCTGATTAATCAGTTAGGAGTACGCCGAAATATTCAAAGAATAGTGTATGAATCGCTCAATACTTCTAAGCACTAATCTGCTAATAACGAATTAATTACCACAGAGGCAATAAAAATTCCAAAAACAGCGGGCATAAATGAAATTGTGCCAACTGTAGATTTTTTATTTTGCTCATTTTCTAAAAGCAAAAGCTTCGATTTATCAATTTCTTCGGGCGAAAAAACAACTTTAAAACCAGAATAAATGTGCTGTTTGTGAAGTCGTTTGCGTATCATACGCGACAAACCATCGTTGTAAGACTTTGAAATATCGACAATTTGTACTTTTGTAGGGTCAAGCTTACCACCAGCTCCCATTGAACTTACAATTGGCAAATTGTTTCTTAATGATTTGACAATCAAGTTCAATTTTGGAGACAATGTGTCGATAGCATCAACAACAAAATCGTATTTTTCGGCTAATAAAATTTCTTCCGTTCTTTCGTCTCGCACAAACTCAGCTAAGGCTTTGAGTTTTAAATTGGGATTGATATCGAGCAAACGGGCAGACAAAATTTCTGCTTTTGGCTTTTGTAAGTTACTTCTCAAAGCCACTAACTGCCTATTCAGATTGCTTTCTTGCACCACATCGGCATCGATAATGGTCATTGAACCAACACCAGCGCGGCAAATCTGCTCAGCAGCATACGCTCCCACACCACCCAATCCAACAATTAAAACATTGGATTTCTGCAATTTATCTATTTTTTCTTTACCGATTAAAAGTTCGGTACGTTCTAACCAACTCATTTTTTATATATTTATAAAATCAGTATTTTTTTTACCAAAAATAGTATCAAAATTCGTAACTATTTGTGTTTTCAAAATTTCAATATCTAAATTTAGCATTTCAGAAGCTTTCAAATACACTTTTTCAACTAAAATTTCAGAATCATCGGTTTCAAAGAAAATGCGTGTAAGCGGAATTTTATCAAAATAACTAAAAATTTTGGCTTTTTCTAAAAATAAATTTTTCCCAAAAGAAAAATAAGAATTGTATTTCAACAATTGTTTGTATGTTTCAAAATTAGCCATAAATTGATGAAATATAAGCGGAATTGTAATTTTTTCTAGCTTTATTATTTCAAGAATTTCAGAATATGCTTTCACGCAATGAATTATTACTGGCTTGCTAAATTGCTGAGCTAGTTTAAGTTGCTTTGTGAAAACATTTTTTTGCAACACAAAATTACAGGCAACAGCTTTATCCAAACCAATTTCACCAATTGCAATGATTTGTTTACCTGCTATTTTCTCAACCAATTGCATTTTAACAACTTCAAAATCGAAAGTTTCAACGTCCCAAGGGTGCAATCCGCAAGAAAAAAATAGATTTTCACGAACAGAAGTTGTTAATTTTGAATCAAAATTTAGATTATTAATACAAATATTTGTATTTTTGTCGGCTGTATGAGTATGAATATTTACATAAAGATTCATTTTCGATTAATTATATGTATTTCAAATAGTTAGACTTTTTGTAATTCCAAAATATTTGAAAAAAAATTAAAATAGAGCATATAATGATATGATTCTTTTTCAAATAAAATACAAAAAATAATATTATTTAATAGTATAAATCTGTCATACAAAATAAAACAAAAGTAATTTTTTATTCTTTCAAAAAAAAAACTTGAAAAACAAATGCAAAATAAAAAAACTTTTTTTTAGAAAATTCATAATCAAACTATTAAATTTTCAAAAAGCATTAATTATTTGAATATCATATTTTAATACTTGATAATATATGAACATTGAAAACTTCAATAACTATTTTTTTGTAGGAATTGCCGGCAGCGGAATGAGTGCTATTGCTCAGTACCTCAAAGGAATAGGCAAAAATATAAGTGGTTCTGACAGAGAATTTTCAAACGAAAAGCAAAACAGAAACATAGAGCTTTTAATTGAACAAGGAATAGCTTGTTTTCCTCAAAATGCAACCGGAATTGATTCAAATACCGAACTATTAGTAATTTCAACTGCCATCGAAGAAGACAATGTAGAATACCTGAAATCCAAGCAATTAGGTATTCCAATCGTACTACGTTCCGATTTGCTTGCAGCCATTACTCGCAGCAAAAAAACAGTAGCAATAGCTGGAACTTCGGGCAAATCGACCACAGTAGCCATGCTTTTTCATATTTTGCATCAAAACAATTTTTCGCCCTCGCTTATTACGGGAGCAGGATTGGCTTCATTGCAAAAAAATGGCGAAATTGGCAATTCTTTTGTAGGAAAAAGCGATTGGCTCATCATTGAAGCGGACGAATCGGACGGCTC
>DZBP01000026.1:20704-28110 GCA_022729915.1 Draconibacterium orientale
GTTTGAAATACCTACCAAAGGTAACTACAACATGATGAATGCAGTAGCGGCTGTAAGTGCAGCTAATTATCTAGGAATAAGTATTTTAGATGCATCAAAGGCTTTAATAAACTACGAAGGAATTTATAGGCGCAACCAATTAATTGGCGAAAAAAACGGTGTACAAGTTATCGACGATTTTGCCCACAATCCGGTAAAAATAGCCGCAGCTATAAGAGCCAATCAGCCCGAAAATGGACGACTTTTTGCTTGTTTTCAGCCGCATGGTTATGCGCCAACACGCTTTTTGCGCAACGAGTTTGTGGAAGAAATTACAAATTCGCTAAGAGCTGACGACGAAATATTAATGCCCGAAATTTATTATGCCGGAGGTACTGCTAATAAAAATATTTCGGCAAACGATTTAATTATTGAAATTAAAGAAAATGGAAAAAATGCTCATTTTTTTGAAGATAGATTGAATATAATTCCATATTTGAAAGCAAAAATTAAAGCAAATGACATTATTTTAATTACTGGAGCTCGTGATCCAAGCTTAGATGAGTTTGCTAGAAAAGTTTTTGAGCAGATTTAAAAAAAAATCATTCAGTTTTTCAACAAAAAATTTAATAAACAAAATATAAAACACAAAACCATGTATAACAAGATTTTAACAGGCGAAGCAAAAATAGCAGTAATTGGCTTAGGTTATGTAGGTTTGCCCATTGCCTTAGAATTTGCAAAAAAAGTAAAAGTAATTGGTTTCGACATAAAACCCGATAGAATAGAATTGATGCAAAATGCAATCGACCCAAGCAAAGAGCTTGAAAGCGAAGCATTTAAAGGAACAGATATTGAATTTACTTATCAATTGGAAGACTTGCGCAAAGCAAATTTTTACATTGTAGCTGTACCTACTCCTATCGACGAGTTCAAACAACCCGACTTAAAACCACTTTTGAGTGCAACCGAAACGGTAAGCAAAGTATTAAAAAAAGGTGATTATGTGGTGTTTGAATCGACTGTTTATCCGGGTTGTACAGAAGAAGATTGTGTTCCGATTTTGGAAAAAAACTCGGGTTTGAAATTTGTGGACGATTTTAAAGTAGGTTTTTCACCCGAACGAATCAATCCGGGTGATAAAACACACACGCTCACAAGAATTGTAAAAGTAGTATCGGGTTGCGACACAGAGTCGCTCGATTCGATAGCCAAAACGTATGAGTTAATTATCGAAGCGGGAATTCATCGCGCTTCTTCGATAAAAGTGGCTGAAGCTGCCAAAATTATCGAAAATACTCAGCGCGACATCAACATAGCTTTTATGAACGAGCTTTCGATGATTTTCGACAAAATGAAAATAAACACTTACGATGTGCTCGAAGCTGCCAATACAAAATGGAATTTTTTGAACTTTTTCCCCGGTTTGGTTGGTGGGCATTGCATTGGTGTTGATCCATACTATCTGTCGTACAAAGCCAAAGAATTTGGGTTTCATGCTCAAATAATCAATGCCGGACGTTCAATTAATGACAATATGTCACCTTATTTGGCAAGCCAAGTTGTAAAAAAATTGCTGGCAGAACAAAAAAATTTGAACAAAACCAAAGCCCTTGTCATGGGAATTACGTTCAAGGAAAATGTGAGCGATATTAGAAATTCAAAAGTAGCCGATTTAATTAAAGAACTCGAAACCTACACCATTCATGTGGATACTATCGACCCTTATGCTTCGGCAATCGAAGTTAAGGAAGAATATGATATAGAACTAGTTACAGAAATAGGAACTAACTATGATGTAATAATAGTAGCAGTAAACCACAAAGAATACGGACAATTAAGTGAGGCTTATTTTGAAAAAATAGCCAACGGAAATACACTTTTTGTAGATGTAAAAGGAATTTATAGAGGCAAAATAAACAATTTAAAATATTGGAGTTTATAAAAAAAAGAAAATAGATTGTCTTTTTTAAATAAATTAACACCCATAAAACTTCAAAGGTTTGATTTTTGTAGCAAAACCTTTGAAGTTTTTGTATTTAAGCACTTGTGCTATTTTATTTAGAGCAAATATTTTTGTAATCAAATAAATTTCAAGCACATCGCAAAATAAGACATACAATTAATTTCGGTTCACAACTTATGAATATTGTTAAAAACCAACAAAATATGAAAAAATTAGCAACTCTTTTTTTAGTTTTGAGCATTAGCTTAAAAATATCAGCGCAAGTAATTGAAGAACCGGGACTTGTAAAATGGTACACCATTGAGCAAGCCGAAGAATTGAACAAAAAACAACCCCGTCCAATGTACATCGATATGTACACCGATTGGTGCGGTTGGTGCACGCACATGATGAAAACTACTTTTGCTAACCAATACATTGCTAACTACATAAATACAAATTTTTATCCGGTACGCTTTGATGCCGAAGGGAAAGATACCGTTTTCTTTCAAGGGAAAAAATGGGTGAGCCAAGATACATCGCGCAAAGAATCGAAGCACGAATTGGCTGTTTATTTAATGGACGGGCGCATGTCGTTTCCCACCATTGTGTATTTGATGCCCGACGGAAGCAAAACTGCCATTCCGGGTTATAAAAATGTAAAAGAACAAGAGCCGTTGTTGTATTATTTTGCCGAAGAGGTACACAAAACAGCAGAATACACCGATTTTGAGAAAAACTTCGTCATGTCATTTGCAACCGATACGATGCCCGGTCGCATTGTTCAAACTTCGGGTAAAGTCAATTGGCTTACGATGAACGAGGCTTTGGAAGCTCAAAAGAAAAATCCCAAGAAAATCTATGTAGATGTATTTGGTTCTATGTACGTGAAAACCAGAGTTATGGATAGTACAACTTACACCAATCCTAAAGTGGCAGAAACATTGAATACCTATTTTTATCCGGTTCATTTCAATGCAGCAAGTCAAGAAAAAGTCAGTTTTGGTGGCAAAGAATTTGTAAACAGAGGCACCGGACCATTTTCTTTGCACGAATTTGCTGCATTTGTAATGGGAAAACAAATCGCTTTCTCGTCGATGCTCTTTATTGACGAAACCGGAAAACCGTTTAATAAAATAGATGGCTACTTTTCGCCACAAAGGTTAAACACTATTTTAAAGTTCTTTGGTACAGATGCTTACAAAACAAAACCTTGGGACGAATTTGCTAAAGAAAATCAATAAAGAATGTGTTTGTTTCATTCTAAAAAATAACTAAAAAATTAAAAATTGAACTACAAAATAGACATTCAATTAACTAAATTCAATATTTGTTCAAAAAAAAATATGGTAAAAATACTATCTTTCATGCTCTTACTTTTTCAAACGCTATCGCTTTTTTCACAAAGCGAAAAACCAAAAATTGCAATTTTAATAGATGATGTGGGCAATTCGTTGCAAGTTTTAGAGCCATTTTTAGCAAGTTCTATCAAATTAAATTTTGCGGTATTGCCTTTTTTGGCTCAAACACAAAAATGTTCGGAATTGATTCAAACATCAGGAAGTGTATTTATTTTGCACATGCCAATGGAAAGTAAAGGTTATGAGGAAATTAACAAACGAACAAAAGGTTTGTTGTTTGAAACAATGTCAGATGATGAACTTAAACTAAATTTAGAAAAGGCAATAAATTCTGTTGGTAGCAATGTACAAGGTTTTAACAACCACATGGGCTCGAAATTCACTTCTAACCAACAAAAAATGAGAGAATTGCTAACTCACGCAAAACAAAAAAAGCTTTTTTTTATCGATAGCAATACGTACACAAAAACGCCTGAAAATGGAATGGTAGAAAATCCTTCGCAAGCAAGTTCGTACAAAATTGCTCAAGAATTGGAAATGAAAACTTTTTACAACTCGCTTTTTATCGACAATTCAAACGAGATAAAAGACATAGAAAAAGCGTTACTTTCGTCGGTAAGTTTAGCCAAAGAAAAAGGGAAAATTTTAATAATAGGGCATTGCAGAGAAAATACAATCAAAGCAATACAAAATGTAAAAAAACAGATGCTTGAACAAGGAATTGAATTTGTCTATTTAACAGAACTTTTGTAAAAATTTCACTAAAATAATTTATTCAATTATCTAAAACAAAAAATCGGTAATGTATTAATAATAAACACATTACCGATTTTATTTAGAAACCAAACGAACAAATTATTTAGCAATTCGTTCTAACCATTTGAGCATGAAAAGCATAGTAGTCATAGAGATTAAACAAACCACCACAAACACACTCCATGTAATTGATATTGAAATATTTTCGTACATCATAGCACCTAAAAACAACGAGAAATTACCCATTGCAGTTGCTGTAAGCCATCCGCCCTGCATTAAGCCTTGCATGTGAGGTGGTGCCACTTTTGACACAAAGGATAATCCAAGAGGTGAAATAAATAACTCGGCAACGGTCAATATGAAATAGGTAGCAAACAAAAGCCAAGGAGTAACTTTATCTGCATCTTGAAGGCTACCAACTGATTTTACCTCGCTAAACACAGGTAGCCCAATTGAGCCAATTGCCATAAGCACAAAAGCAGAAGCAGCTATTCCCATTCCTATACCAATTTTTAGTGGAGTTGAAGGTTCTTTTCCTTTTTTAGACAAAGAGGAAAATATAAAAATTACAACAGGTGTTAAAAACACAACCAAAAATGGATTAATGGATTGAAAAATTTCCACAGAACTGAAAACACCACCCAGTAAAGTATAATCTTTTGCAAACATAGTGAGTGTTAGTCCATTTTGATGGAAAGAAAACCAAAAGAAAATAACGATTCCAAAAACTGCCAGAAGTGCATAAATACGTTGCCTAATTTCATGGGCATTAGCCTTAATTTCTTCTGCCGAAAAACTTGCAACATTCTTAACTTTCACTTGTGGATTGGGCAACATTTTTTTTGTAAAAATAAAAATAAGGAGCGAAATAGCCATTGCTACAACCGCAGTTAAAAATGCGTAATGAAAACCCGTATTAAATGCATCGAGGTAATTATTTGCGAAGTTGGTTAGATTTGCAGGTGCATTACCGTTTGAAACGGTGGTGGCTAATTGGGAAAAACGTCCGTCGATGAGCTCCTGAGGCATTTTACCATCAATGAATTGGTGGCATAATTCGGGAAGTTCGGCATTATAAGAAAATCCTTGCATCGAAACAAAGGTATTGCGTACCCACGTTGCTAAAAATGGGGCAAACATTGCACCAACATTAATGAACATGTAAAATATTTGAAATCCGGCATCTCGTTTTGAGCGATATTCGTCATTATCATACATTTGACCGATTACTGCCTGCAAATTGCCCTTAAACAATCCATTACCAAATGCAATTACCAAAAGGGCAGCAAGTGCAATATATTTTGTAGTAATAAGTGAAGGCATAGCCAGCAAGAAGTAACCGGTTGCCATTATGATTAATCCAGAAATAATTGTTCCTTTGTAATTCCTTGATTTATCAGCAATTATACCGCCAACTAAAGCGAGAATATAAATTGCACCATAAAAAATTGAATACAATGAACCGGCTTCGGTGCCTGAAATATTAAATTTTGACATGAGAAATAAGGTCAAAATAGCCATCATGGTATAAAAGCCGAAGCGTTCGCCCATGTTGGCAAGAGCCGCTGCAATAAGTCCTTTCGGATGTCCTTTAAGCATATAAATTATTTTTTTAGTTTGAAAATTGCTTTATTTTAGATTTTTTACAAAAATAAAAAAGGTTTTCTATTCTACAATTTTAATTCGATGTTTCTCAAATCTGTTCTAAAACAATTTTAGCTTTCTCTTTCTATTGTGCTTATTATCAATGCTAATTTTAGTTAAATAAAAAAAAGTTTTAAAACATATTTTTTTTCAAAAATTTATTTCGTCCTTTTTCGTTTTGTTAAAAAACAATATAATCAATGTACAAAAAAGAGAAAAAAGAGAAAAGAATTCTATTTTTAATTTTTAAATAAATAAATATACACAATATGAATAAAATAATTCTAACAGTAACTTTAATAGTTCTTATTTTCGGAAAAACTTTTTCACAAAAAGGAAAGGTGATAACCATCGAGAATCACAAAAGAGATTCTACTATAATTTCAGACAATCAAACCTATCAAGTTGGCGAATTTTTGCGCTATGAAGCCAAAATAGGCATTGTTAAAGGAGGTGAAGCAAGTTTAACTACCCGCATCGAAGCCATTGGCGATTCGTATTATTATCACTTTAGAGCCATTGGGAAAAATGCAGGAGTAGCAGGAAATTTTTATTTCCTCGAAAATATTTACGATAGTTATGTTGATATACTTACTGGAATGCCAATAAAATCAGTGCGCAATGTGAAAGAAAATAATTATAGAAACTACAACGAAGTTTTGTTTGACCGCAACAAAAACGAGATAATTAGCACAAACAAAGGCATAGTAAAATCTATGCCCAACGTGGTTGATGTAGTTTCGGCATTTTATTATGCTCGTCGTTTTTTGTTCAATGATTTAAAAAAAGACCAAATAGTACAAGTAACCGTTTATTTTGAAGATAAACTTGTTACGTTAAAATTTAAACAAAGTAAAATTGAGAAAATTCACTCTGATTTTGGAAAAATTGAATGCATCAAATTAGTTCCGGTTATTGAACCTAACGGTCCTTTCAAAAAAGAAAAAGACTTGCAAGTTTGGGTTACAAATGATGTAACTCACATTATTTTAAAAATAAAAGCAGCAGTGGCAATTGGTACAGCCCATTTTGAATTAAAAGAATTTGAACGAATTACGGATATATCAATACTTAACAAATAAGTACTTCGAACTAGTTTAAAAAAATCTTTTCTTGGTAAATACGCTTTTCAGTTGATATTCTAACAATGTAAATACCCGAACTTTTATTATTAAGTTCGTCTATTTCAATACGTTGAAACGAATTTGAATTCACTTCTATTTCACTAGAATACTCAATTTGACCTAAAATAGTTCTAATTTCTATTTGAAATGTATTTTTTTCGAGCGAATAAAAATCAATATAAAACGTTTCATTAGCTGGATTTGGATAAATTCGATAAGGCTTATTGTCTTCAAAATGAGAAGTTTGAATAGCATCAATATATAAAAAAGTTTGAGCAAAATCAGGAATTCCGTAGCCCATTGTTGGGCTAGGATTTTCGAATTGGCTCGAAAAAAGTTCAATAGCTTTAATGATTTCGATATTTGAAAGTTTTGGAAAAGCTTGCCAAAAACAAGCGACCATTCCCGCCATTACGGGTGAGGCAAAGGAAGTTCCATACGATACGGTTACACCTCCGGAAGGTGATTGTACGGTAGTAGCGGCACCTTTAGCCATCACATTGGGTTTTATGCGCCAGTCGGCAGAAGGACCAATTGAACTAAAACTAGAATAATCACCTGCAAAATCTACCGACCCAACAGTCAAAATACTATCGG